>JAZTXT010000072.1:0-18526 GCA_045636525.1 Bacilli bacterium
CTGTTTAGACGAGGCATCTCGTGAAAGATTCTTGTTTTGGTATGATGAACATACACCATTAAATACTGTAGATTTTGTTAAAAGATGTATTTTATATTATGAATATAAACCAGAAGAAATTCAAACAGATAATGGAACAGAATTTTCCTTTAATAAAAGTAAAATTAAAAAATTACATCCTTTAGATGAATTATGTTTAAAGGAAGATATAGATCACCATAAAATAAGACCAAGGACTCCAAGACATAATGGTAAAGTTGAAAGAAGTCATAGAAATGATAACGAAAGATTTTATAATAATTTAAAATTTAATTCGCTAGATGATTTAAGAAAACAAGGTAAAAAATATTTAATTAGAAGCAATAAAATACCTATGGCAATTTTAGGATATAAAACTCCATTAGAAAAAAGAAACGAATTACTTTTAGAATTGTTTGTTAATTATAATACATTCATTTCTTTAGTCAATGCAAAATAAATTTAGCTAAAGCTAAGCATTGACTAAATTCATTTCTGTATTGGCTAGTCGCTAACAACTCTAAAAGAAAAAAATAACTCAATTTTATTTGAATTATTTTTTAGAATTTTTGTTTCACATCATTTACAAATATACATTTAATAAAAAATTAAGGTAGTTATTCTACCTTAATTCAGTATTTTGTTTTTCATATGATGTGATAATCCAATTATTATTATTTTTTTCTAATGTTTTATCTACTTTATCATATGTTTTATTATTAGACATATCAATCAGTTCCATAGTAGCAATACAATATATTTTATTTTCATTTTGCGACGTTATTTCTATATCAATATTTCCATGTCCATACATGTATCCTTTATATGAATCTTGACAATATAATTTACCATTATTTTCTTTATAAAAATTTTTATTTGTAGCTGCAAAACCTTGCTTGTTTTTAATAACTTCATTTGACATATATTTTTTTAATTTATTTATCATTTCGTCATATGTATTAAATTCGCTTGATTCATAATATCCATGCATTTCATCGTTTATATCTATAACTGATTTAGACTCACCACAATATAATACTGGTTTTTCATAATAATTATATACAAATTCAAAAAGTTCTATTATTTCATCTTTTGTTATTGATGATTCATTATTTGAGTTATCTCTCAAATCATTATAATTATTATCAACATCTTTATTATTTAATACTTTATCATATACAATATATCCAGATAACGCCACCACTAACACACTAAGTACGATAACAAAAACCTTTAACCCTGTATTTTTATTTTCCATTTCTTTCCCTTCTTTCTGATATTATTTTAACATAAATAAATAAATAAATAACAATTTGACAGAAAATTAAAAAATATATTAAATTTTTTCTACATAATGTAGATAAATATCTTAATACTACTTGATAATTATATATATTAGTTTCTTTTGAACGAACAGAAAAAGAAGAATTTCTATTGATTCTTCTATTTTACTTTTTCAAATTGTGAGTTATATAGATTTGCATAGAAACCATTTTCTTTCATTAATTTATTATGATTTCCTGTTTCTATTATATTACCATCTTTCATAACTAGTATTAAATCAGCATTTTTAATTGTGGATAATCTATGAGCTATTATGAATGATGTTTTATTTTCCATTAGTTTATCCATAGCTTTTTGTACTAGTTCTTCTGTTCTAGTATCTACGTTTGATGTGGCTTCATCAAGTATTAGGAATGGTGCATCTTCAATCATACCTCTTGCTATTGTTAGAAGCTGTCTTTGTCCTCCTGATACACTATCGTTATCTGATAATGCTGAGTCATAACCATTTGGTAATGTTTTTATAAAGTGATCCACTCCCACTGTTTCACATACCTCACGAACTTTTTTATCTGATATGTTTTTTCTATTATATACGATGTTCTCTTTTATTGTGCCACTGAATAACCAAGTATCTTGAAGTACCATTGTAAATAAATTATGAATGTTGTCTCTCGATAATTCTTTTATTGATACTCCATCTATTTTGATGTCTCCATCATTTATATTATAAAACTTCATAAGTAAGTTTACCATAGTTGTTTTACCTGCTCCTGTTGGTCCTACTATTGCTATCTTTTGTCCAGGTTTAGCAGTAGCAGTAAAATCTTTTATTATTATTTTATCTTCATTATAACCAAATTTTACATTTTGGAATTCTATTTTTCCTTTTACTTTATTCTTACTTAGTTTTTTTGTTATATGTGATTCATCTTCCATTTCTTCTTCATCTAAGAATTCAAATACTCTTTCTGAGGCCGCCGCAGTTGTTTGAATACTTGTCATAGCCTGAGCTATTTGAGAAAGCGGATTAGTAAATAATCTTACATAAGTAATGAATGCTACGATTACTCCAAATGATATTATATCCTTTGATGCAAGAAGTGCTCCCACTACACATACTGCTACATAACCTAGGTTGCCTACAAAGTGCATTATTGGATGCATAAGTCCTGATAAGAACTGACTCTTTCTATTACATTCGTATACTCTTTCATTTAGTTTATCAAACTCTTCTGCTACTTCTTCTTTGGCATTACATGTTTTTACTACATTAAGTCCTGAGTATACTTCTTCAATATATCCATTTAATTTTCCTAATTCTTCTTGTCTTGCTATAAAGTATTTTTGTGATTTACCTAGTATTAATGACATAAATACGAATCCTATTATACTTGATAATATTGCTGTTATAGCCATTATCCAGTTGGTTACAAACATCATTATTATTGAACCTATGAATAATGTTATCGATACTACTAGTGTTGACAAACTATTATTGAGTGACTGAGCTATGGTATCAACATCATTTGTTACTCTAGATAAAATATCTCCGAATAAGTTTTTATCAAAGAATTTTAATGGTAATTTATTTATTTTCTCTGATATACTTGTTCTTAGTTTCTTAGCATATTTATTTGCAACATTTATCATTATGTGTCCTTCACTATAATTAAATATTGCACTTAATACATAGATTATTATTAATATTATGGTTATTTTTATTATTGTATCCATATCCATTACTGGATTTATTATTATTTGTATGTTTTCTGGTAAGACTTCAATATTTTTATATATTTCATTAGTAGTACTGTCTTCAGTTAATTTTGACATTGTACTTATAAACGCCACTTTATCTTCAGTTGTTAATTTTATTCCATCTATTTCTGATTCTGGGAATAGTATCATATTTATGCTACTTGGCATATCATTTATAAAACTAAAGTTATTATTTTCTATATCTATATTATTTATACTTTTTACTAATGATATTTTATCTTCCTTTGTTACTTCTATATCATTATAAGTAGAAGGCTCTAGTATTAATGATAATACACTTTCTGGTAGTTCTCCAATTAACTTGTATGACTTTTCTGGATCACTAGATATGTTTTGCATTACCGTGTTGAATACCTCTTTATCTTCATTACTTATGTTTGATGAATTAACTTTATATAATACACTTTGATTTAATTCAATACTCAGTATATCTTTTATAAGTACTGGTAATTTTTCTTCATCTAAATTAGATAGTAAATCTTCTTGTAATTTACTAGTTCCTTCAGTATTTATTACTAGTCCTTCTGATATTTCATTTGTTAAATCTTTTATTATATTAGGAGATGATAGTGCTAAGACTGCTGATAAACCTGCGAATACTAGGGCTATTATTATTGATACTTTAAACTTACCTAGACTACTTGTTAATCTTATTATAGCGCTAGCAAAATTTTTTGGTTTTTCACCAGGATTCATACCTCTCCCTGGAGGAGGTCCCTGTCTTCTTGTATTACTGTTTTCGTTATTCACTTTCTAACTCCTCCTTTGATAATTGTGAAAGGGCTATTTCTTTATATACCTTGCACTTTTTCATCAATTCATCATGAGTACCAATACCTACGCATTTTCCTTTATCTAATACTATTATTTTATCAGCATGCATTATTGTTCCTATTCTTTGAGCTACGATTAGACTAGTGGCATCTTTGGTATATTTTTTTAATTCTTTTCTTAGTAATGAATCTGTTTTATAGTCAAGAGCACTAAACGAATCGTCGAATATATATATTTCTGGATTTCTAGCCACTATTCTAGCTATTGATAATCTTTGTTTTTGTCCTCCTGATACATTGGTACCACCTTGAGCAATATGTGATTTTTCTTTTTTTTCTAATTTCGAAACGAATTCATATGCTTGCGATACTTTTAGAGCTTCCTGTATTTTTTTACTATCTGGTTTACCATCAGTAGCACTTCCATATGCTATATTTGACTCTACTGTACCAGAAAACAATACTGCCTTTTGAGGTACATAACCTACTATATTATTTAGGTATTCTTCATTATAATCTTTTACATTTACCCCATTTACTAGTATTTCTCCATCTGTTACGTCATAAAATCTTGGTATTAGATTTATAAGTGTTGACTTACCACTTCCAGTAGAACCTATAAAAGCCACTGTCTCTCCAGTATTTGCTTTGAATGAAATATCTTTTAATATGTATTCATCGGCGTTTGGATACTTAAATGATACATTTTTAAATTCTACTGTGCCTTTTAGGTCTTTGATATTGGTTGTCAGATGGCCATCTTTAATACTTATTGCTGTATCTAATACTTCTTTTATTCTTTTAGTGGATACACTAGCCCTTGGTACCATCATAAATATCATAGCTAACATTAAGAATGACATTATTACTTGCATTGCATATGAAGAGAATACTATCATATCTCCAAATAGAACTATTTTATCACTAAGAAGTGCTTCTTTTATTAGCATTGCTCCTATAAAATATATTGATAATGTTAATCCATGCATTACTAAGTTCATCACTGGGCTCATTACATTGAATGCCTTCTGATTAAATAACTGTTGGTTTGTTAGTTTTGTATTTACTTCTTCGAATTTTTCTTCTTGGTAATCTTCAGCATTAAATGCTCTTACTACTCTAATACCTGTTAAGTTTTCTCTTGTTACTAGATTTATTTTATCTATTAAAGCTTGCACTATTTTGAATTTTGGCATTACGATAGCCATTAATATTCCTATTGTTAGAAGGAGGATTAGAACCGCTATTGCAGTGATGGCACTCCACTCGATACTTTTTCCTAGTATTTTAGTAACAGCCCATACTGCTGTTATTGGTGCTTTGATCATTAGTTGTAGTCCCATTGATATTAACATTTGTATTTGTGTTATATCGTTTGTTGTTCTTGTTATTAAACTACTTACACTAAAATTCTTTATTTCTTCCATACCTAAATTTTCCACTTTAGTAAATACTTGTTTTCTTGTCTTTTTAGAGAAAGATGCTGCGATATTAGCTGCAAAGTATCCTACGATTATGGCAGACACTAAACTACCAAAAGCACAAAGTAGCATATATCCACCCTGCTCTAAAATGTCAGACATGGATACTCCTCTTGTTTGAACAAGCTGTGTTATATTTGACATATAGTCTGGCATTTTAAGGTCTAGCCACACTTGAACCACTACTAGTGCTGCACAAATACTAGCATATATCCAATCTTTTTTATTTAAATTTTTTAATAATTTTAACATTTTTACCTCCTCGTATATGTTATGTTTTACATTCAGATTATTTACTGATTTTCATTATATCACTACGTTTTTTTTATGTCAATAAGGGTACATAATTTACCATAATAGATATAGTACATCTTTTATAGTTAGCATATAGTAAACAACAATAAAAGCGAACTTATTATTCGCTTTGTATTTTATCTTTTTTTATGTTTAATTATTTTCAATTAATGTTTTTTCATCATTATTTATTTGCAGTTGTAATAATTCTAAACCTTTTATACTTTTATTATCTTTTAACACTCTCATTTGTCTACGAGCAGATTCATTCAAATATACTAATCTTTCTTGCTGAGGAATATTCTGTGAAATCATTTCTGCATTTGTATTTTCTTAATTATTTAAAATAACTAAATGTAGTAAATCAGTATAATCTCTTATATTCCCATTTTCTGCTAATTCTGGATTAGATTCTCTCCACTCTCTTGCAGTCATTCCAAAGAGTGCTACATTTAACACATCTGCTTCTTCTGCATAAACAAATTTCTTTTGTTCTTCAGTAATCATTGGTACAATATAACTTTTTATGGCATCAGTATGAACTACATAATTTACTTTTGATAATAACCTAGTTGCACTCCATTCAACGTTATATTGGTATGCTTCATTATGTTTTAATCTTTCAAATTCGGTTATTAAGTATAATTTGAATTCAGGAGATAACCAACTTGCAAATTCAAAGGCAATATCGGGATGTGCATAAGTACCTATGCTATATCTTCCTCCTTTTGAAATAATACCAATTGCATTAGTTCTTTTTATCCATTGAGTTGGTGACATAGCGAAAGAATTTTTCCCATACTCAGTTTTAATTTGGTCGAATTCGACCAAATTAAAATTAATATTATTCATTTGTTCCCAAAGCCCAATATAATCAATACTGGTTATTCTTCTTAACCAATTTTTCACTGTAAATGATGGGTCAGAACAATTTTGGTATTTCGCTAAATCTGTTAGCTATATATAATTAATATTTCCAACTCTTAAAATTCCTATTTTGTTTTCCTTGACAATTATTTCTGTTGTTAATAAATCTGATTTCAATATATTAATCTCCTTTCAATTTTTATTATTATATTTATAAATAGATTTTAAAAACAAACTATTCTTCGTCATTTCTTTACTTTCTTCTTAGCTTTAACAGACTCTTTTACTAATGTTTTATAAAATGCCCTTACTACATCATCTTGAAAAGTTAGGTCTGTTTTTTCGTTTCTACTATAAAATCCATTGCCAGCCGGTGAAAATGCAATCACTCCATCTCTCTTTATATTATATTTTTCATAAAACGGATTTTCGTAGCTTAACTCGATTTGGTTATCTATTCTTTCAATAATTAATCTACTAACTCTATTTCTTTCTTCTTCATCTTCTATATTACAATAGCAGTCTGAAAACCATACTATTTTATTATCTGTTTGATAACTTAAATTACTATGTCTAAAATAGTAATTATTTTCTAATAATTCTTTTAAATTTAAATATAAATATTCATCTAGTTCTTTTGTTATTATTATTTTATTTTTAGTATGAAAGTGAATTATAAAATCCGCTCCTAGTTTACCTGTATGTAATAATATCTGTTCATTGTCAACGATATATAATTTTCTATTTTGAATATCTCTTTTTAATTCCACATTACCACCCTGATTAATTTTTTTTATTATTTTGTTGTAGTTTCTTCTAATAATAAATCAAAATCTGATTTATATAATTTATCTTGTTTTATTCTATATTTTTCAAATTCTGTTAATGCTTTATCACAAGCTATTTCATGTGATATTTGACCTGCATCTTTTAGTACATCTCTATCATCTGATAATAAAAATTTATCTATTCTAGTTGACCAATCTTCCATTGTCATTGGAATATTTCTTTTTGCTCTTAGTTCTGCTAGGTCTAAGAAAGCACTTACTATTCTTTCTAGTTCTTCTAATTCTTCTTTGTTTAGATAATTTTTTGCTATTACCACATCCGATTCCATTATCTTACCATTAGGTGAATTTTTCCAATTTGTAAGACCCATATTATCTTTCTCTGCATCTGCTCTATTATAAATTATTTCTGCTGCTGTTTGTTGTGAAACTGCATAATGCATTTTATTTTGTACTTTCTTAAAAAAATCAATGGTAATTGGTGATTTACTATCATAATCTATACTGGTAGCATAAATATCTGTTATTTTTTGATAAAATCTTCTTTCAGACAATCTTATTTCTCTTATTTCTTCTAGTAATTTTTCAAAATAATCTTTATCAATAAAAGAACCTTTTTTCATTCTTTCTTTATCTAATACATATCCTTGTATAGTAAATGTTTTTAATACTTTTGTTGCCCATCTTCTAAACTGTGTTGCTCTTAGTGAATTAATTCTATAGCCTACTGATATTATTGCATCTAAATTGTAAAATTTTGTTTTGTATTTTTTACCATCATTGGC
This sequence comes from Bacilli bacterium, assembly GCA_045636525.1. GTDB lineage: Bacteria > Bacillota_I > Bacilli_A > RF39 > UBA660 > CAG-302. Next base: position 8,073 of record JAZTXT010000072.1, read on the forward strand.
AGTTGTCGAGGATTCCTCGATAACTGAATTTGGTTCAAGTTCTTGTTCTTTAAAAATATTTTTTAAATGTAGTGAGATGTTGTCAACACTACAATCAAATAATTCTGACATTGCTTTTTGTGTCATCCATAAATTTTCATTTTCATATCTAACTTGTATTCCACTTTCTTTTTCATTAATTTTAAATGTTAAAAATTCTTCTGTGCTATTTCTTATCATTAAATCTTTTGTCATTACCATTACCTCCCTTGTTGATTTTCTTTGTATATTTATTATACTATATTTTTACTATATTTTAAACATTATTTATATAATAACTCTTTAAAATGAAGACTTTGACTTCATTTTATTCGAAGGAGACCCTAAGCTCCGAAGAACCTAAAAGACCTTAGGCTTTTAGGATATAATAAAAAGATAGTTATGTCTATTTAACTACCTTTCCATATACTTTGTTATTATTTATTTCTGTTATTTTTACTTTTACTATATCATTATTATTTACATTATTATCATTTATTACTACTGGTATAAAGTTTGATGTATGAACTAATATTTCTCCTGACTGATGTACCTCTACTACTCCATCATATATTTTACCAATATTATTTTTATAATAATTTTGTTCACTACTATTTGACAATTCTAATACCATACGTACTCTTTCTTTTTTTATTTCAGGTAATACCTGGTTATCCATAGAAGCCGCTGGTGTTCCTTTTCTCTTTGAATAAGGAAAAGTATGTATTTTAGTGAAACCTATTATACTTAATGTCTCCATAGTTTCATTAAATTCTTCTTCTGTTTCATTTGGGAAACCTACGATTAGATCTGTTGTTAATGATATATCTGGTATTACTTTTAATACATTTACCATACTTATAAATTCTTCTTTATTATATCTACGATTCATTAATTTTAGTATTTTATTACTACCTGACTGAAGTGGAATATGTAAATGTTTTGCCATAACATTACTTTCTTTAATTAATTTTATTATCTTAGGTGTTATTTCATTTATTTCTATTGATGATAATCTTATACGATAGATATTTGGTATTTGCACTAGTTCTTTTAGTAATTCTTCAAGGGACGAGTTTATATCTATTCCATATCTACCTGTATGAATACCTGTTAGTACTATTTCTTTATAACCGTCCTCTACTAGCTTTGTTACTTCTCTTATTACATCATCTTTTGCTTTACTTCTTACTCTACCTCTAGCATAAGGAATTATACAGTATGAGCAGAAGGCATTACATCCATCTTGAATTTTGACAAAGGCACGAGTATGATTTTCAAACTTAGATATTTCCATCTTCTCAAATTCTACGCTTGTTAAGTCATGGATTATTTTTTTTCTTTCTTTTGTTTTTTGGTATTCTTCAATTATTTCTATTATTTTAGACTTATCTTTATTACCTAGTATTATGTCTGCTTCTATTTCTTCTGGGCTTACCTGACTATAGCAACCCATTACTATGATGATAGCGTCTTTATTATTTCTCTTTGCTCTATTTATCATCTTTCTAGATTTTTTGTCACTTTCATTAGTTACAGAGCAAGTGTTTATTATATAAATATCAGCAGTATCTTCAAAATCTACGATAGTATAATTATTTTCTTTTAATAAATTTGTTACGTATTCTGCTTCATATATATTTACTTTACATCCAAGACTACATATTCCTACTTTCATTTTAATACTTCCCTTCATCAGTTAGTATTTTATCATAACTCTTAAAAAAAGAGAAGAATATTTTGTATATTCTCTCTATAACTTTTATCTTAATTTTGTTCCACAGTTACCACAGAAATTTCCGCCGGTAGTAGGATTTCCGCATCCAGTACAGAATTTTGGATATAATGAAGTTTCTTCCTCAGCTACTTCCTTATCTTCTGGTTCTTCTACTTTTTCTTCTTTTGCAAATAATGTTCCAGGTTCTGGAATTTCTCTTTCTTCTTTTTCAACTGTTGATTCAGTAGGAGTCACAGCATTCATCATTGTTGCTCCAGCATTATTTGCCATATTCATTCCCATTAGTCCTACCATAGCGCCACCTTCATTTGAGGCTGCATTCTTTAATGCTTCTGCTCCCGCTTCTGCCATTAGTCCTGACTGTAAGTTTCTATCTGAGAATATTGTAGCATCATCTATCTTTGATACTCTCTTCATTGATTCATCTGTTAAGTTGATATCTGCGATTGCTACATCTGATATTTTTATTCCATATTTTGATACTAAATCACTTTCTAATAAATTATTCATTTCATTAGATATATCAGTACCATACATACCAATATCTCCAAAAGGCACTCTATGTTTTCTCATTACTACTGTTATAGCCTGAGTTAATTTCTCAACAAATTTTGTTTTAAATTGACTTTCTAATACATCACTATAATATACAGTATCTTTAGCATTGGATCCTACTACATTTGCTATTAATAATGCTGGGTCTTCTACTTTAAGTGCGTATTCTCCAAAAAATGTTACTTCTAACATACCATACTTGTCATCTGTTATTTTCTTGGGTTGTGGTGAACCAAATTTATTACCTGTTAGAGCAAGTAAATTTACATAGTATACTCTTTGATCATTAGCAGTCTGTCCTCCAAATGTTGTACGACTACCCATTTTCTTTATAGTATCTATTATTCCTTTTCCTAGTCCACCAGTAAAGATACTTGGCTCTGTACCTTTATCAAATGTATATGTTCCTGCTTCCGCACAAAACTCTAATATCTTACCATTTTCCACTACCATCATCGCAGTACTTTCTGGTACCATGATAGCACTTCCATTTGTTATAATATTTTCACTTGGATTTTTATTTCCTTTCCCGTGATGCACATCTCCTCTTTGAACTAGTACTCCTTCTTCCATACTAGGACAAGATACATACTCCTTAAACTGATCTCCAAGTGATGAAGATAAACTACTTGTAAATGCTTTTATTAATCCCATTATGATTCCTCCTTTATATTTATAATTTGATTATAGCATATATTTTGTTAATTTTTATATTATTTTACATCTATTGACACTAATACATAATCATACTCTTCTTGATTAAATATTGTATCACAGTATTTACATTTTCCAGTTGTATTTACACTTATACTAGCTCCACATCCTGGACATTTTCTAACTAGTCCTATTTCTTTAGTATTAAATTCTTTTTCAAATCTTAATATATTGTTTTTTTCTATTCGACGTGAGTCGTCTCCTGATACAAGATCACCTGTATCTAAGTCTATTATGTAATCCATATATCTAGATGTTAGTTTTACTTCAATTACTTCTTTATCATCTTCAATTCTTCTATTTAATATTTGCGTATCTTTAACATTTAATTCGTCATACATTTGCCTTTGATTATTATCTTTCAAAGTATTTATTTTATTTTGTAATTCATATTCTAGGTTATTGCTGATAAAGTGTAAAACTTCACTTAAATCCTGTTTCATAATACTAGTATATACTTTTACAAAAATATTATCTATTTTTGTTTTGAACATAGCTTCATTAAATTCATTCATATTATCCCTACCTATCTAAGTATTGTCCTACACATGTTTTTTTACTCATTACATATTCACTTGCATCTTTTACTAATGTACTCTCACAATATGGACAAGTAGCAGACGCTTTAATATCAACAGGTGCTCCGCAGTTAGGACATTTTTCTTCTGTTTTGTTGTTTACCGCTGATTTAACAAATGATAATACATATTCTATTACTATTTTTTGACTCTCTTTACCACGAACAGTTTCTCCTGTTTTTTCTTTTATTACATAGTCATAACATTTTACTCTTAAATATACATCTGTTGTTATTATATTATTTACTTCTTTGATATCTATTATTTTGGCTTCTTCAAGCGTGATATCTTTCATTATATTCTTTTGACCTTTTAGTTTTAATGTTTCTAACTGACTAGAGTACATATTATATATTTCATCTGTTGTTAACTTTCTTATTTTATCTGTATCAAAATCCATCCATGCAGTTTGTATATCTTTATAAATATTAAACGCCTCTGATTTAAATTCTGCTTGATTTAAATCTGGATCTACCTTTGATATTTTTTGAACACTTATATCTTTGTAGTTATTTGATTTTGTTTTTATATTTCCACTTCCACCGCTTGGTCTATTTCTATTATTCTTATTATTTGTTATACTAAATACTATTATAATGATAATCACTGCGATGATGACTACACTAATTCCACCACCTGAACCAATATAATATCCTCCCGAATAACTACCTCCCCAAGATGAACCGTAGTCATAATCATAGTCTGAGTCCCAATCTGATCCCCAGTCCGAACCCCAATCAGAGTCCCATCCTCCGGAATCATAATCTGAATCCCATCCAGAGTCTGCTTTTACTGGTATATACATTAATCCAAAACTTAATGTCAATAATAGTATACCTAATACTATTTTTTTTATTTTATTTTTCATTATACCTCCAATATTCTTCTAATAATAGTATACCAAATAGAAAGAAAAATAGAAAGATAAAATTAATTATCTCTCTATAAAATATTTATCATACCAAACTAAGAATGAATATATAGTCCATATTTTTCTACTATTGTCTTTTTTACCTTGTTTATGTTCATCTAACAATCTAATTATTTTTTCAGTATTAAAGAACTCTCCTGAACTTTCAAATTTATCTTTTACTAAATTATATGTATCGTCTTCTTTTAGCCATTCTCTAATTGGTACTGGAAAACCTAATTTCTTTTTATTAGACCATTTTTCTGGTAATATATCATGAGCTATTTCTCTAAATAGATATTTTGTCTTTCCATTTTTTATTTTATATTTTGTTGGTATCTTTCTAGCAGTATCTATTAGTACTCTATCTAAGAATGGTACTCTAACTTCAAGTGAATTTGCCATAGACATTTTATCTGCTTTCAAAAGGATATCTCCTATTAACCAGAAGTTGAAGTCTATATATTGCATCTTAGTTACATCATCATATTCTTTTGCTTTATCATAATATTTCTTAGTTAAATCCTTATATGTTGTATTCTTAGTCTTATAACTTAATATTTTCTTTGTTTCAGATGGTTCAAACATAAAAGCATTACCCACATATCTATCTTCAAGACGACGACTTCTTCTGTAGATAAAGTTAAATCCTCTTTGATGTCTAAGTGGATATACAAGTACACCTAAAGTTCTTCTTATAAAGTATGGAATTTTATAGTACCATCCTACTGAATATGGTTCATGATAGATGTTATATCCGCCAAATATTTCATCTGCACCTTCTCCTGATAATGCTACTTTTACATTTTGAGATGCAATATTAGCTACAAAGTATAGGGCTACCCCTGAAGGATCCGCTAGTGGTTCATCCATATAGTACTGAATATTAGCAAAATTATCAAAATATTCTTTCTTACTTATTTTTTTACTTATATTTTCTACTTCAATCATTTCTGATAGTTCTTTAGCATAATCTATTTCACTATAATTTTTATTATCCCAACCTACTGTAAATGTTTTATCTACATCACTCGCAGTAGCTATAAATGAAGAATCTACTCCACTAGATAAGAAACTACCCACTTCAACATCTGCTATTTTATGTGCTTCAACAGAATTATATAGAAGTTCTTTTATTTCTTCTTTCCACTCTTCTTCTGTTTTCTTATTATCTTGTTCAAATTTAATACTATAGTATTCTTTTATTTTTAATTTACCATCTTTATATTTAAAATAATGTCCTGGTCTTAATTTATAAACATTTTTAAAAAAAGTATCTTCTCCTACACTATACTGAAAAGTTAGATAATCTTCAAGCATATCTCTATTTAATTCTTTTTTAAAGTTAGGATGCGCTAGAAAACTTTTTATTTCACTACCAAACATAAATTCTTTTTTATCTAAATAGTAATATAAAGGTTTAATACCGTAAAAGTCTCTTGCTCCGAATAACTCATGAGTTTCGAGGTCATATATTACAAATGCAAACATACCACGAAGCATTCCTAAAAGGTCTTCTTTGTATTCTTCATAACCATGAAGTAATACTTCTGTGTCACTTTCAGTACTAAACTTGTGACCTTTTAACATTAAATCTTCTTTTAAGAATTTATAGTTATATATTTCACCATTCATAAATACTAGTTTAGTTTTATCTTCATTATATATTGGCTGATGACCACCTTCTAAGTCTATTATCGAAAGTCTTCTAAAACCTAAGGCTACATGGTCATCTATATAATATCCATCAGAATCTGGTCCACGATGTTTTATTAAATCAGCCATATCTTTGATGGTTTTCTTTTTATTTTTAGATTTATCTGCAAAACCTACTATTCCACACATATTTGTACCTCTTTTCTTATGTATATTATTAGTATATCATAAAAAGAGAAAAGTAAAAATGCTTTTCTTAGTAATTTATAATTTTATAGAAAATTAAATACTATAGTAAAACCCAATTCTACATAACGTATATTACATCTAATACACTATCTGATAGTTATATACATTAGTTTCTTTTGAACAAAGTGAAAAAGAAGAATTTTCATAAATTAATATGTTAATTCTTCTTTTATATTTTATTTATTTTTTACACTTGGTATATTTTGTAATTCAAAACGATATCTTTGTTTTACTTTTGGATATTTTACTTTATCTACTTCTGATAAAAACATTTCTAAATCTCTTACATATAAAAGATTGTCTTCATATAGTGCTCTATATACTACCATATGTCTTTCTGTTTCACTATCTATTGCTATATCTTCAACTAGGTATAGATCTCCTTTAAAATGTTTGTATATTCCTTTTATTTTTATTTCGTTCATTATTATATTCCTTTCTTTATTCACTTCTAAGAGCTTCAACAGGATCTTTTTTACTAGCCATTCTAGATGGTACAAGTCCTGCGAATACAGTAAGCAGTACACTTATTATTACTAGAATAATTCCTCCCATAACTGGAAGTTTTGCTATGTTTGGTACACCAAACATGTTTTCTACTATCATACTAGCAGGCACGTTAATAAGTATTGTTACTACAATTCCTATTATACCAGATATAAATCCTTCTATCAATGTTTCAGCGTTAAATACTCTAGTTACATCTTTTTTACTTGCACCAATTGCTCTTAATATTCCTATTTCTTTTGTTCTTTCTAGTACTGATATATAAGTTATTATAGCTATCATTATACTAGATACTACTAGTGATATAGCTACGAATGCTATTAGTATATATGATATTACATCTATTATAGTTGTTATACCTGATAGAAGAACTCCTACCATATCTGTATATTTAATTTGATTTATTTCTTCTACTTCACTATTATATTCTTTTATTATATCTTCAATTAGTTCTTTTGAATCAAAGTCTTTTGGATAAATATTTACCCCCTTAGGATTGTCTAAATTCGCTATCCCAAGTGTTTTAAGATTATTTTCATATGTAGTAGTAAATCCATCAAAACTTTGTCCTGTTAAGATATTAATTTCCTTATTTTCTAACTGTTCTTTAGTTATATCTTTTTTATTTATTTCATGTATTACATGTTCTGTTAAGTCGTGTGTATAGCCTATATAACCACTTGTAGCAGTAGCTCCTTCTCTTACTTTTAGTATTCCTACTATTTTTAAGTCTAACCCATTATTATATAGTACTTGTAGGTTACTATTATTTACCCAAATATTATTTTCTTTTTTATAGAAGTCACTATTTAATATTAATTTATATGTAGTTCCCACTAAGTCTTTATATTCATAATTTATTGTACTAATATCTACTTCTTCTTTATTAGATAACTTTGTTATGATATCAGATAGTTCTTTTCTATTTTCAATATCAAGTGAATACATTACTGATAGAGGAACTCTACCATCTTCATCAACAATTAATACTAATTCATTATAGTTTTTAGGCATAGAGCCCTCTAGTATTTCGTACTGACTATTTAATAGATCTTCACTATTTATTAATTCTTTGAATACATTAGTAAGCATACTAGTAGTCATTGTTTGCATTCCCATCATACTATGCATATTTTCTATATTTGGGTTTACTTTTACTATTTCATCATGACTATTTTTACTATATATTTGCAGTTCTAAATCATAGGTATACTGAATATCGGTTACATAGTCTTTTATTTTGTTATGATTTTCTAAATATGTTTTAAAGTCTTTTAGATTATTTGATATTATTGATGAACCTACAATTAAGTATGGACTATTTGATATGTTATCTGTAGTACATATACTATTTTTATTACAAGGAGTGTCATCTGGAATAGTAATGTTTTCTATCATAGATGCAAAATCTATGGTATTAGATTCTATTGATAACGGATAGCTTGATAGTGTTTCCTTTTGTACTCTATCAATATAGTCTTGCACGCCATTAGATAGTGATAGTATTAGAGCTATTCCTATTATTCCAATACTACCTGCGAAAGCGGTAAGAATAGTTCTACCTTTCTTTGTCATTAAATTATTTAAACTAAGTGATAGAGCTGTCTTTAGATTCATTGATGTCTTCTTAGTATGTGCTTTTTCTCTTTCTAAATCTAACTTAGTATCTTCTTTTCCATTATATGGATTTGTATCATCTATTATTTTACCATCTTTTAATTTAACTATTCTAGTTGAATAAGTTTCCGCTAGTTCTGGATTATGAGTTACCATTATTACTAATTTATCTTTTGCTATTTCAGATAATAGATTCATTATCTCAGTACTAGTTTCAGAATCTAAGGCTCCTGTTGGTTCATCCGCTAGTAAGATTTCCGGTTCGTTTACCAAAGCTCTTGCAATTGCTACTCTTTGCATTTGACCACCAGACAACTGATTTGGTTTTTTATTTATATGTTTTTCTAATCCAACATTTTTTAATGCTTCTTTTGCTCTTTTTCTTCTTTCTTTTTTAGATACTCCTGATAAGGTAAGTGCTAGTTCTACATTTGATAAGACTGACTGATGTGGTATTAGGTTATAGCTTTGAAATACAAAACCTACTCTATGATTTCTATATGTATCCCAGTCTCTATCTTTATATTTTTTAGTGCTTGTCTCATTAATTATTAAGTCACCAGAGTCATAGTGATCTAGTCCTCCTATTACATTTAGAAGAGTTGTCTTCCCTGATCCTGATGGACCTAATATCGAAGCAAACTCATTTGTTCTAAAATTTATACTTACTTCATCTAAAGCTTTTTGCTTAAAACCAGCAGTATTATATGTTTTTGTTATTTTCTTTATTTCTAACATATTAACATCCCTTTCTAATACATAATATTATATATGTCTTTTATTTTTTAACTATAAATATATTATGTGATATTATGTTATTTTATTACTGCAATAAACTTTCCTTAGTAATTATATCATACTTATTTTTAGGTTAAAAGAAGAAAAGTTTATTTTTTTACTTTTCTTCTCTTTCTATATTTTTAGTAAATCTTTCTTTGTATGAACAATGTTTACATATATCTAAATATACTTTTCTATCATTAAATCCCTTTATTATTTTTTTATATTTATCTGATTCTAGTATTTCTTCAAAAGATGACTCAAATATATTTCCTAAGTTAGATATTCCTTCTCCATCTAAACAGCATATTGTTACAGTACCATCATTTAAAATACTAAGATGTGTTTTTCCTCCATAACAAGAGCCTATTGCGTTATAGTAAGAGTCTTCTAGACTTGGCCAAGTAAATTCTTCTTCAAGACTTAAATATATTTTATCTTCCAGTTTTATACCATCATATAATTCTTTTTTATTATATTTTTCTTTAATTTTAGATAAATAATATTTTGTCTTATCATCCATTTGTCCTTCGTTTAAAGTCCAAAATCTATAACTTACAAATGTGTTTAGAGATTCTACTGCATAGAAGATATCTTCTAGATAATGTTCTTTATCATTTTCACTATGTAGTGATATGTTTATTTGATAAATATTATTATGCTTTTGTAATATTTCTAATTTATCTTTTAAAAATACCCCATTAGTGGTAATACATACTTTTTTATTATATTTATTTGATAGTTCTAGTATTTTATCCAGTTTTGAATGTGTTAATGGTTCACCCTTTACATGAAGATAAATATACTCTGTATAATTATTTATCTTTTTTAGTACTTCTTCAAAATTATGGGTAGTCATCTCTTTTAATAATCTATTAGACTTACTACAAAAAGAACATTTCAAATTACATATATTTGTTATTTCAATATATATTTTTTTAAACTTCATACTTCTACTCCTTACAATATAGATTTAAATTTCGAATAGTTCATTGTATATTTGTAAATGATGTGAAACAAAATTTTTAAATAAAATGACTCAATAAATATTGGGTTGTTTTTTCTTTGATATCATATAAATAATACAGAAATGAATTTAGTCAATGATTAACTTTAGTTAAATTTATCATGC
>JAZTXT010000073.1:0-4755 GCA_045636525.1 Bacilli bacterium
TCTATTATTTCTTCTACATCTAATTCAAAAGGATAAATAGAAAGTCCTTTAACACCAATAATAATGCTTTTTATATCTTTATCTAACAAAATATCAATTTCTTCTCTTTTACCAGGTATTACAGTGTATTTACTCATTATCACACCTCTTTTTAGATATAGCTATTTTATCCCCTACTTCTATAAATATAGAAGTAAACTCTTTATTATTATCTAAAAATTCTATATAACTCTTTATTTTGTTAACTATACCTTTTTGATTCTTAGTTTTAACAAGTGACTCATCTTCAACAAGTCCATGAAAAGATAAATTATCAGTAATAATAGTACCATCTATATTTAGATTATCTTTAAATTTCTCAAAAAAGAAAGTATTCTTACCCTTCGCAGCATCTATAAATATTAAATCAAACTTATCATCAAAAGAATAATCTGAAGCATCACCTAAATATATATCTATTTGATTATCATATCCATATTCTTTAATGTTATTAACAGCTATATTATATCTATCTATATCTTTCTCAATAGTCTTAATTCTAATATCTTTATCTATGCTAGCCATCATAATAGATGAATACCCTATCGCAGAACCAACTTCCAGAATACTCTTTACATTATTCTCTTTTATATAATTACATAAATATAAAATACCATCTTTCTGCATTATAGGCACATTATTTTCCCTAGCATATAATTCTAATCTTTCCATACAGCCTTCGCCTTCCTTAAATTCTATTACATAAAGTAGTTATTAAACAATTTAACAACTTTAAAAAAATCATCTTTTATATGATGTAAATACTCGTTATCCAAATACATACAGCATATATATTAAAAGAAAACTTATGTCACACTGACAAAAGTTTTCAAAAAATTTACCTTCGAGATAACTTATTACTCGCAAACCACCCGTAAGCGAGAAACATTTACTATATTTCATAGTAAAACATTAATATTATCTCAATGCACCACTAATATAACATATCTTTAACAAAAAGTAAATACTTTTATCCTAATTACCACAACTATTTTCAAGCAGTGTAATAGGTATTTTATAAACCACATCTTTATTATTTTCTAAAGTAGCATTAATCTCTAAATAAAGCTCAGACTCTAGCATATTTTCACAAGATAAACTATAATCATCCACACTAATTTTAACATCTTTTAAATACTCTTCAAGTGTTATATTATTATCTATTTTACAAGAGCTAATTTCTATTTCATCCCCTTCATGGTCTTCATATAGTGTACACTTAATAATTTCATACACCTCATTATCATCACTACCACAAAACTCAACACTAGATATATATAACGAAGTTTTATCTTTATTATAAGCCATACTACCAGTTATATTAAAATTATCACAACTAGTAGATATCTGTTTAAATTCAAAATCAGGTCTATCACTATTAAAAAAAACAATAAGTAAAATAAAAACAAATAAGATAGTAATAACCCCTAAACCATAATATAAATTTTTATTAATATTTCTACTCTTTGTCTGACCTTCCAATATCTCATCAATATCGACATTAAAAAGTCTACTAATCTCTTTTAATAAAGATATATCAGGTATGTTCTTACCATTCTCCCACTTACTAACAGCCTGAAAAGTAACACCCAATTTATCCGCAAACTCTTTCTGCGTTAAATTATTTTTCATTCTAATTTCTTTAATAAACTTACCAACTTTTTCTTGATCCATAACTATCCTCTTTTACTTATCATAATCTTCTAAAAAACTTTTGTACTCCTTATCCTTCTTAGTTCCAAGTACACAGTTTAAATTAACATTATCCATAGCCTTAAATATATTAAGATCCGCATCCTTATTCTTTTTTCTTAAATCTTTAACCAACGCTTTCATTTCTCTTCTTTTACTATCATTTTCATTTATAGCACTCTTCTCTGTAAATTTACAAGCACAATTAATAAACTCTAACTCATTAAAATTTTTCCAAGCTATAATAGCTTCTTCTTTAACCAAATATAAAGGTCTAATAAGTTCTAAACCCGGAAAATTATCACTATGTAATTTAGGCATCATTGTTTTAATCTCCGATCCATATATCATAGAAAGTAACGTAGTCTCTATAACATCATCAAAATGATGTCCTAAAACTATCTTATTACATCCAAGTTCTTTTGCTTTACTATATAAGAACCCTCTTCTCATTTTTGCACACATATAACAAGAAGTTTTTAAATCAAATTCAGAAACAACCTCAAATATATCACTTTTAAATACCTCTATGGGTATATTAAGAAGCTTGGCATTTTCTATAATTTTCTCCCTGTTTACTTTATTATATCCAGGATCCATTACTACGTATCTTACATCAAAATGATACTTACCATGTCTTTGTAATTCCTCTACACACTTAGCAAGTAAAAAAGAATCCTTACCACCACTTATACATACCATAATCTTATCATTTTCACGAATAAGTTCATACTCTATAACAGCCTTAACAAATTTACTCCATATTTCTTTACGATATTTCTTAATAATACTTCTTTCTACTTCTTTATACTTATCCATAACATTACACCTCAAACACTATATAAATTTTACCATATTATAAAAATAGAATCAATAATAGAAATTTCATTTATTTATTTTTCATAATATTTTTACTAAAACAAAAAGACAAGAACAATATTCTCATCTTCATATTACTTCTTCAAAATAATAGTAGAAGTATTATTAATATCCATCTTCTTAATTAAATCACAAAGTTCATCATAATTTAATTCTTCAATTACTTCAATAGGATTATCTTCAAATTTACCATCAAAAACAACATTATCAATAATTATATCATTAATCATTTCAATATTTTCATAAGCAAATATTTCATTACTAATAAGCACTTTTTTCTTCCTATTAAAATCATCTTCTTTTATTTCTAATTTACTAAGTCTTTCTCTAACTTTACTTAAAAAATCATCATACTTAAGAGTCTCATTAATAAGCGAAATAAGCATATGAGTATCAGTATTCAAATGACTTACATAAGTAGTATTATTAATAATGCCATTTTCTTTAACTTTCATATCAAAAATTGAAGTTTCATCAAACAAACTAGTAAATAATATATAAGTATATAAATGTAATTTCCTTCTAGATAATTTTATATTCTTTAAAGGTATCTTAAGTGTATAAGCTACTTTCGGCATATTAGTAGGAACATTAACTATTTCTTTTTCAAGAACCACTTTATCTTCTTCCTTAAATTCTTTAAGCTTAATCTCAGAATTTTTTTCAAATTTCTTTTTACTTTGATTTTCTCTAATAGTATTCATAATCTCATCAGGATCAAAATTACCTGTAACAACCATAAACATATTAGAAGGATTATAAAATGTGTAGTAGCAAATCTCTAAATCTTCTTTAGTAATACTATTAATATCTTCTACTGTACCAATAATACTATCTTTATAAGGATTATTAGATAAAGTATTAAGTCTAATCCTTTCATCAAGAACTTCACCAGGTCTATCTTCATACATATGAATTTCTTCAGTAATAATACCCTTTTCACTTTCAACCGATTCATCTGTTAAATATATATTCTGAACATAATCAAGCAAATAATTAATATTATCTTTAAGTGATTCAGTAGCATAAAATAAATAACTAGTATTTTTAAAAGTAGTATAAGCATTGCATATTGAACCACTTTTAGCAAAGAATTCCATTGGCTGAGGATCTTCTTTTTGAACAAATACTTTATGCTCCAAAAAATGTGCTATACCTCTAGGAAAACTCTTCATTTTCGACTCACCTATAGGAACAAATTCATTATACACTGAACCATACTTAGTAGTAAAAGTTACATAATTATTGTGAGCTGTATCTTTAGTATACAAATATACTTCCATTCCATTATCTAATTTTTCATAATATATATATTCTTCAATGTCTTTAATCTTAAACTTATTCATACTCTTCTCCCTTCTCTAAAGTTAAAATAGTATGAACATTAACTTTTTTACTAACTTTTATTATATCATCTTTAGTAATCGCCTTAAACTTATCTATTCTGACATCTTCATCTTCAGTACCTACAAGTATTTTAGATAAATAAGTATTAATAATTCCCATAGGTTCATCAGATGATGACTTTATTGCAGATATAATCGTATTTTTAGAAGATACAATATCTTCTTCTCTTATTTTACCATCTCTTATATTCTTTAAACACTTCTTTATAAGTTTAATACAATTTTCTATATTTCCACCTTCAACACCAGAATTAATAATAAGAATATTATCATATGCTTTAACAGAAGAATTAACATAGTAACAATAACTATTCTTCTCTCTAACAGTCTCAAAGAGTATCGAATTAGAAGATCCACCAAGTAATTCATTATATAACTTAATAGTATATTTTCTTTCATGATCAGTAAGTCCATTTAAACTACAAAGAACTAAAAGCTGGGCCTGATTAACCTTATCATATTCTCTATATCTTACAAATCTTATTCTCATAGTAAGTTCTGTAACAATAATACTTTTATTTTCTTTCTTAAATGTAGTAACTTTAAAATATTGTTTAAATATTTCCTTAATACTAGAAGTATCAAAATCTCCAAGCACAAATATATCTATCTGATCTTCCTTAAGTACTTTATTATAATAATCATATAAATTTTTACCAGTAATCTCCTCTATATCTTCAATATCTCCAAAGGTATTATAAGAATATGGCATACCCTTCATCTTTTCCATTAACTTAAG
>JAZTXT010000074.1:0-6257 GCA_045636525.1 Bacilli bacterium
GTTTTTTATAATCATTTTTAGTGTTTTTAATTCTTTTTCATTTTTTTGCTGAAATAATTTATCTTTTTTTTCTAATAGTATTGGTCCTAAGTATAACTCTTTATAGCTATATTTTCTTTTTCCCTTAGTAAATTTAATTACAGTATAGATTATATTTTTATCTTCCACAAGTGTTTCATCTTCGATGTAGTATCCTATGCTTGTTATATTTTTTCTTAGAAAATATAAATCTGTATTACTTTGAATAATGATGTTATTTACATTTACTAATTTGTCTTTTGAATATTTAAGAATTCCCACAATAGTGTTAGAACCCATACCTGCAATTACTACTGTATCTATTTCATCTGCTGATACTACTTCAAGTCCACTCCCTAATCTTGTTTCTATTCTTTTTTCAAGATTAGAATCTTTAATATTTTTTATTGCAGAAGAGAGGGCATTTTTATTAACATCACTTGCTATTATTTTTATATTTTTATAAATACCTGCTAAATAAATAGATAATAGGCCATGATCACAGCCTATGTCTATTATTTTTGAATTATCTTTTATATAATTAGCTACTACTTTTAGTCTTTTTGATAGTTTATTCATTTAAGAAGTCCTTTAACTTTCTACTTCTAGAAGGGTGTCTTAGTTTTCTTAAAGCTTTTGCTTCTATTTGTCTTATTCTTTCACGTGTTACGCCAAACATTTGACCTACTTCTTCAAGTGTTTTACAGCATCCATCATCAAGACCAAATCTTAATCTTAATACTTGTTCTTCTCTTTCTGTTAATGTTAATAATACATCTGATATTTCTTCTTTTAACATTTCATGAATTGTGAAGTCTTCTGGTGACATGTTACTTTCATCTGGCACAAAGTCTCCTAAATGTGAGTCTTCTTCTTCACCTATTGGAGTATCAAGTGATACTGGATCTTGTGCAATTTTCATTACTTCTCTTATTTTTTCTGCACTCATATTCATTTTTTGAGCTAATTCTTCATCAGTTGGTTCTCTATTTAATTCAAGAGTAAGTTGTCTTTGGAATCTAGATAATTTATTTATTGTTTCTACCATATGTACTGGCACTCTTATTGTTCTTGCTTGATCTGCGATTGCTCTTGTTATAGCTTGTCTAATCCACCAAGTAGCATATGTTGAGAATTTATATCCTTTACCAGCATCGAATTTTTCAACAGCTTTCATTAATCCAATATTTCCTTCTTGAATTAAGTCTAAGAAAAGCATTCCTCTTCCTACATATCTTTTAGCTATTGATACTACTAGTCTTAAATTAGATTCTGCTAGTCTATTTTTAGCCATTTCATCTCCTGATGCTATTTTTTCAGATAATTCAGTTTCTTCATCTAGTGATAAAAGGCTTATTTTACCTATTTCTTTTAGATACATTCTAACTGGGTCGTTGATTGTTAATTCTTTTGCAATATTATTATCTTTTAGGATATCTTCTAAATCTCCACCGTTATCATCTTCTGATGCATCATCTAAATCAGCTTCTGATACAACACTAATGTCATTTTCCATTAATGCATTATAAAGATCATCTAATAAGTCACTCCCTATTTCTAATCCTTTTAGTTCTTCTGCTAGTTCTTCGTATGTAATGAAACCTAGTTCTTTACCTTTCTTAATTAAATTTTCTTTTCTTTGCTCAAAGCTTTTAATTTCTGATACCATTTCTGACTCCTCCCCTTATTTTCATAATTTCTTCTGATATTTTTGCTTGTTTTAATGGATCTTTCTCTTCTTTTAATTTTTTGTTTAAACTTTTTATCTTTTCTTCTTTATGATACTCATTTATAACAAAAATATAATCTTCTATTTCTTCTATTTCAAATTCCTCTTTTATATTTAAAGCAAGAATATCTTTTAATGTACTTAGTATTTCTACTCTCTCTGATATATAACTAATAAAATCAGCGACATTTATTATACCATATTTATGAAAATAGTAAATGATTTCATTTGATAACTCACGAATATTTTGTGTAGGAAAGTAGCTTACTCTCTTTTCTACCATATTTAATACTTTTTCGCTCTTTAACATATAATGAATAAGATTTACTTCTGCTTGTCCATATCTGTTATAAGTTTTATTTTGTTTTATCGGTTTTGTTACTATTACTTTCTTACTTTTTAAAACATCATATTTTTCTTTTAATGTTTTATAATCTATATTAAAATTATCTGATAGTTTTTTTAAATTAAGTTCTATTATTATATCATCTTTTTCATTTATTAATTCCCCAATAGCTGAATTTATATATGACGATATATCTTTAATATTAGTTAAATCTTTATTTTTCTTTAATAATTCCATCTTATAATCAATTAAATTTATAGCATTTTTTATTTGATATAAGAATGAATCTTTTCCCTCTTTTATTATATAATCATCTGGGTCCATACCACCTGGTAATCTTACTACTTTGATTGTTCCTCCAGTATCTTCAAGTAATTCTATCGCAGATAGTGTTGCTTTTTCTCCCGCTGCATCTCCGTCGAAACATAGTATTATATTATTAGCCATATTTTTTATTATGCTTTTATGTTCTTTTGTAAGAGCTGTTCCCATTGTAGCTATACAATTATTTATACCTATTGTACTTGCTCTTATTACATCCATTTGACCTTCCATAATTATTATGGTGTCATTTTTCTTTAATTGTTCTTTGGCTATATGATAATTATATAATATTTTTCCTTTTTTAAATTTTTCTGTTTCTTTACTATTTATGTATTTAGATGTATCTTTGGTATTATATATTCTACCTGAGAATGCTACTGGATTACCACTTAAATCATATATTGGAAACATTATTCTATTTATAAATATATCATTTCCATTATCATTAGTAAGTCCTACATCCACTAGTTTATCAACAGTATACTTTTTATTTTTTAAATATTCTGTTAATGATACTTTTTGAATAGAAAGACCAATACCAAATTTCTTTATTGTTTCTTTATCAATATTTCTACTTTCTAAATACTCAATTGCATTTTTACCTAGACTAGTAAATAAACTATTTTGATAGAATTTATTTGCATATTCATAAATCTCAAAATAGTCATCTTTTTTTGTTTCTACTGCTTTAGTAGTTCCAATATTAATTCCTAGTTTGTCTCCGAGTAACTTTACTGCTTCAATAAATGATATTTTTTCAAAATCAGATACAAAGGTAAATACATTTCCTGTTGCTCCACATGAGAAACAAGTAAATATTTGTTTTTCGGGACTTACACTCATACTTGGAGAATGATCATCGTGAAATGGACATACTCCTATATAGTTTTTTCCTGCTTTATTTAATGTAACATATTTTGATACTACATCTACTATATCAGTTTTATTTCTTATTTCATTAATTACTTCATTACTGATATAAGCCATAGTATCCTCTCCTTACAAGAAACCATTATCATTATATAACAAAAGGCGATTTTTGTAAAGAAAAAGTTGTAATTTGGCGATTTTTTCAAGTTGACAGTTATTTATATTTATTATATAATTAGTTTGTAAGAGATTTTATCCACAAAAAAGTGGATAACACTTATTTGCAAGGTGTTTCTCTTCAATATGTTAATATTGAAGCACCCCCTGGGTGCTTCCTTTTTTTATCTACGGTTATACTTATTTGTTACAACAAGTATAACTAGAATAGTAATAGCATAAGCTAGAACTAGTTCCAACACGCAAAACTCCCTTCATAGTTTGTTTCTTGTATCATAGCATCACTCCCTTCTTAAATTACTTTAAAAAAGAAGAGAAACACCTAAAGTTATATCCACGCTAAAATTATATATGATTTTAAATACTAAGTCAATTAAATTTTAATTGATTTTTTCATTTATTTGTAAACTATTATTTTATTATAATTTATAGATTTTTTTATATTAAACATGTGTATTAACATTATAAAAAGGAAGTTTTTTCTTCCTTTTATTACTTTTTCAAAACCCTTGTTAGAGGTTCTTTTTTTATTTCTTGTGATATTTGTTCTTCTGTATGTCTTTGTATTTTCTTTAATGAACTTATTAATTCTAATCTTTGTTTTTGTAATTTTAAAGTTTCTTCATTAATATTCGATTCATTCTTATTTATTTCAATACCATTTATGAATATATTATTGCACTTTAAACTTCTTCGTAAACATGAATAATCATCTGTTGTTATCGAAATTATATCTGATTTAATTGTTGAAGAATTCGCTTCCAACTCTTTAGTATTTATCTCAGTTTCCTCAGATATTATGTCTAGGCTAACTAGACATAACTTATCCGCACCTATATCAAAACTCTTTGCACCAACTATATCTGTCGTTGTCATAAAAATTTCTTTTGCATATAGCCATATTTGAAGATTAGGATTTGTTTGTTTTGATGTTGAAATAGTCTCTGGATATTCTATGTCAATATTATCATTAATAAATTCAATTTTATTAATTTCATTTTTATTCGTTCTTGTACTTATACAGAATTCTCCTTCTTTATGAATAGAGCGAAAATTTTTATAATTTTGTGCTTTGTAAGTGTTATTTATAAATGTTATGTGATCTGCAAAATCTATTTCGACAGCACCAGTAAACGTACAATTTTCAAAGAAAACATGGCAATTTTTTACCGATGCCCTTATATTGATTTCTCTATCGAATTTAACATCATAGATTATGTAATATACTGGTTTTTCCAAATTATATATCTTATATATTTCATCTTTTAATGGTATACATTTAAAGATAAGTTCATACCTATGTATATATTTCTCTTTCTTTTTTAATTTTCTTCCTTCTACATAACAGATTATCTTATCTTCTAGTATTTCTACTTTTCCTAAATTGCCTGTAGCTCTTCTTGCAACATAATTTCTAAGTATTTCATATATTTTCTTTTTCACGTATTATTCCCCCTTAGGTGTAATTTATTCTATCATATATTCTTTTTTATTTCAAGTATTTAGTACCGCTCTAGTTGACTTAGAAGTACATTTATTATATAATTAATTTGTAAGAGATATTATTCACAGAAAAAGTGGATAACACTTGTTTGCAAGGTGTTTCTCTTCAAAGTTTTGACTTTGAAGCACCCCCTGGGTGCTTCCTTTTTTTATCTACGGTTATGCTTACTTGTTAGAGTAAGTATAACTAGAATAGTAATAGCATAAGCTAGAACTAGTTCCAACACGCAAAACTCCCTTCATAGTTTGTTTCTTGTATCATAGCATCACTCCCTTCTTAAATTACTTTAAAAAAGAAGAGAAACACCTAAAGTTATATTCACGCTAAAATTATATATGATTTTATACTTTAGTCAAGCAAATTTTGGCTGATTTTTCATTTTATTTATAAACCCTTATTTTATAAGCATTTACACAAATTATATATCACAAACAACTGTATTTATAATAATTATAAAACTTAAAATTTTAGACTACAGGCTTAAATTTCTTTTGGAAGACCTTAGGCTTACAAAAGCCCAGAGAGACTTTAGGCTCGAAGGGAATATCTTAGGCATAACCATATACTTTTCCTTTTTCTAGTTCTATACCTTTATAATAAAATAGTTCTGATACTGTTACAAATGTATATCCTCTTTCTATAAGACTTGGAATTATTATCTTTAATGCATTTGCGGTACTACTATAAACATCATGCATAAGTACAATATCTCCATCTTTCGCTTTTAATAAGACTCTATTTGCTATTTTCTTAGAATTATGATATTTCCAATCTAATGTATCTATATCCCATATTATTATTGGAAAGTCCGCTAGTGATTTTACTTTCTTATTTATAATTCCATAACTTGGTCTTAAGAGCGTTGGATACTCTCCTATTACATTATATATTTGATTACTGGTACTATCTATCTCTTTTCTTATTTCATCTTCATTTAATCTAGTTAATATTTTATGATTATAGGTATGATTTCCTATTTCATTACCACTTTCTTTTATTTTTTTTATAATGTACTCATTTCCTTTTATCTTACTTCCTAATACAAAGAATGTTGCAGGCACATTATATTTTTCAAGTACTTCAAGTACTTTGTTAGTATTATAATTTGGTCCATCATCAAATGTTAATGCTATCATTTTACTTTCTTTATCTACCCATTTATTTTGCACTATATCATACTCGTATGTAACTGGTGAAGTCCTTTCTATTTTATTATTTTTCGTATCTACTTTAAAGGTATCTACACTACTTTTTATTTTGTTATTACTAAATATGTTGTTATAGAATGT
>JAZTXT010000075.1:0-20570 GCA_045636525.1 Bacilli bacterium
GAACAAAATTTCTTTAATAAAAAAACAAGTACGGTAGCGACTATCGGAATTTAAGTCTGTGGAGAAGCCTGGATACAGTGTCTAAGAAGCAGAAATTCATCACCGTGAGGTGATGGCGTCAAATTTATTTGACTTTTGTTCTAAATAATTTTTCTCTTGTTTATTAATGGTTTATTGTAGTCTTTGTGGTAGTTAGATAATATATCCATGCAATATCCTCTGAAAAAGTATTCTGCTCCTTCTTCCCATTTGTTTGTTTCATAGTAGGCTTCTGCGATATGGAAATCAAAAGTAATATTTAATTCTTGTTTATATTTTTTATAAATAGATAATATTTTTTCTTTTGGTAATGAATTTCTATATATTGTGAAACCAAAGGTGTCTGCGAATAGGAATGGTTCAAATAACATACCAAATTTATGCATTGCTTTATATCTTTCTTCGTATGGCACTATTCCGTCTATGTTAATTACTAATATTTTATTTTTTTGATGTTTTTCTATTTCTTTTATCTCGTTGTATATTTTGTACATTAATTTTTCTATTTCTATACTTGCTCTATATCTTGTTTGTTGATCCATCTTTTTTGATCCACATATATCAAAAACAAACATATGATATTTTCCTTTATTTTATCTTTCTATAAACATATCAACGTATTCGTATGTAGACATAATATCACCTTATAAATATTATATCATGCGTTATTTTGTTTGCCAATATTTAATAATATTCCCATACTTGTTAAACTTATTAAAAGACTGCTTCCACCGTAAGATAGGAAAGGTAGTGTTACTCCAGTTACAGGTATAAGGCCTACTACTACGCAGAGATTTAATATTGTTTGAAATGCTAGACCGAATGTTATACCAAATGCTATATATTTTCCGAATGGATCTTCACATTTTATGGCTATTTTGAATCCTCTATATATTATAGTTAAAAATAGAGTTGATACGATAAGTACTCCCATAAAACCAAATTCTTCACTTATTATAGAAAATATAAAGTCTGTTTGAGGTTCTGGTAAGTAGAAATGTTTTTGTATTGAATTACCAAAACCTAGTCCTAGAAGACCACCAGGTCCAATAGCATATAAGCTTTGTATTATTTGAAAACCACTACCTAATGGATCTGTCCATGGGTTTAGAAATGATACTATTCTTTCCATTCTATATGGTGCTACTAGTATTAGTACTACTATTCCACTTACTCCTATGAATCCTATTTTGATAAAAAAGTTCATTTTTACACCGCTTATAAATAATAGTACGATGATGGTCATGACTATTACGACCCCTGTTCCAAAGTCTGGCTCTAACATTATAAGTCCAAATACTAATATAAGGATTGTAAGAATGGGGAATACTCCTTTTTTTATGTCTTTTAGATCTCTAGAATTGTTTGATAAGTATTTTGCTGTAAATATTATTAGTCCTAGTTTAGTAAATTCTGATGGTTGGATACCGAAACCTCCGATACCGAACCAACTTCGGCTTCCATTTCTTACAGTACCAATACCTGGTATTAGTACTAATATTAGCATTAGGAAGCATATGCCAAATATTATATTGGCTAAGTGTTTGTATTTTTGATAGGGGAATTTACTTGCTATTATCATGATTATATATCCAAATATGAGAAAGATACTTTGTGATTTTAAAAATTTATATGGATCATCAAATTTATATTCTGCCCATACATAGGAGGAAGAATATATCATGAGTGCTCCGAATAAACTTATGACTATTACTGCTATTAAAAGTATCTTGTCATATTTTTTCATCATTATCACCTAATTTATTTTATTAATTTAGGTTTGATTATATACTAATAGATGAATATTAGTTTACTAGTATCATTAAAGGGTGAATTATTGTATTTGGTAAAGCTATATATAAATTGTATAGTGTTGTACTGTTTGTTTTAATAGCTTGATTTATATATAAAAAAAGAAGAAATATTGATTTATTTCTTCTTTTCGAATATTGATATTACTTTAGCAGTAATATAGACTATTTGGTTACTTTTTTTCATAGCTATACTTTTACATAATGCTTTTCCTCCGATAGTTAATGAAGCTATAATAGCAGTAATTATTAGTCCTACCCAGAAAATATCTAAATTATATGTTTCTGAGATAGTAGCGGTTATTGTTACTCCTGCTGATCCTGAAATTATACCACAAATATCTCCGATTACATCATTACAAAAAGATGATACTTTATCTGCATTCTTTTTAAATGATACGGCTTTTTTAGCGCCTTTAATTTTTTTAGCACTCATAGCATTTAGTGGGCTTTCAGTAGTAGAGGTAACTGCTACTCCGACCATATCAAATAGTATGCCTATTGCTATAAATGTTATTAAGATAATTATTCCTATTATTAGATGCACTTTAGAAAGTGTCATTTCTGATATTAGTGAAAATACAAATGAGATTATGAATGCTAAAAGTGTTATTGTTATAAGCCATTTGGTATTGCTTTTTTTCTTCTTTGCCATAATTTTTCCTTTCATATAATAAAAAAGGCTAAAGTGCCTTTTAATTATTAATATAATGGCGATTTTTATAGTTAACTTTATGTCTTAGGTCAAGTAGGCTTTCCCTAATTTCTACAGTTCGTTACCAAACTTGCGGTTTCCCTTTAAAGAAATCAATATACTGTCACCAGTTATATGACTTGATTACCACTTAGTACATACTGTAATCCTATAAAAATGTCACTCTAGGGGATTTCCCCTAACAATGTCTTACTATTAGTTCTTTTTTGCAATTATGGTTTCAAGTTGCAATATTAAATAATTCTAGCTAGGAATTATTTAACTGATCAACTATTCCCCATAATCACTCAAGACAAGCTACGCTACTCGCAAGTTTCCCCACATAGTAGGTTTAATCCTAGTTCGTATTATCTTTAAAAGATAATATAAATTTAGGTCTCCACGGAAATTGGTACAGATTCATATGCCATTATGAGTGCCCAATAACCTTACATTCCAGCATCCACCCTAAGCTGGGCGCAGAAAGCAGACACAAGAAGTTTCACAGGTGTGCTCTTTAGTGAGTTTTTAGGCTCACCTTCATAGTAAGTTTGATTGACTAGAATAATGTGCCATCAACATGAATACGATTATAGCATAATTTTAATGAAATGTCAAATTTCATGTGTTGTTAATCACTAATATTATATGATGATGAATAATAAAAGATAATGATTTTAATATAATATTTTTTTAATTTATAATCAAAGTTTTATAAAAATATTATTTTTTAGGAACAAATATTTAAGATGTGATTTCTTTAAATTAAGAATAAGCAAGGCTAGTATTATTGAAATTTCAGTGGGTAGAGGAGACTGGTATAGTGTCTATGAAACAGAAATTAATCAATGTGATGTGATGATGTTAGATTTTGTTCAACTTATTTTCTTTTATTCAGGTAGATCAATAAATAATAAATACAATGGTATGTTTAGAGCGTCCGCTATTTGTTTACATAATTTTAATGTTACATTGTATTCTCCTCTTTCAATTCTTCCGTAATATGCTCTACTAATGTTACATTTTATAGCAAATTCTTCTTGTGTATAATTTCTGGATTCTCGGTATTTTTTGATTATATTACCTGTATAATAATTAATATCATTTTGCATAGTGATTTTCCTTCCTTTGTAATATTTTAACATAACAAAATGGAAAATTCTACTAAAAACGTCGTGTATGACGTTGAGGTATTCTTTTTTTTGTAATATAATGTAATTGTGGATGGCACTGGATGGTGTGTATTCATATGATATGTTCATTGCTGTAATGGCAGAAGGGAGAGTATATATGGAAAATGAACAAATTATTTTGACTTTTAAGGTCGCATCTTTTAGAAAAATACCAAACCCCTTTTTAAATTTGGAGAATGGAGAGAAAGAGTCGTGTATGTATGTTGCGGTTTGTGATGTTTTGGATATTCCTGATAATATTCCAATGGAAACAAATCCTCGTGAACAAAAACTAACTACTAATGTAGCAAAGAAAATTAAAGAATCTTTGATTAATCCATTGGAGCATAATTTTTATTTACTTAATCGTGGTATTTTATTATCTGCGAAAGAGGTAACTTATAATAATTATTCTAATGATATTACTATTGTTTTTGATGATAGATCTGTTCATGGTAATGTTGATGGTGGACATACTTATAAGACAATACTTGAAAATAGAAGTATTTTAAATTCGGGAGAACAGTTTGTTAAAATTGAAATACTTACAGGAATAGAAAATATTTTTCAAAGTTTGGCAGCTGCTAGAAATACTTCAACACAAGTTGAGGATAAGTCTATAGCTGAGTTAGAAAATAGATTTGAAATAATTAAAGATGTTATTTCTTCAGAGAGTTTTTCATCTCGTGTATTCTTTAAAGAAAATGATTCTGGAGATATTGATGTTGCGGATATTTTATCTATACTTAATATGTTTAATATTGATAGATATAATAATATGGATGTATTTCCTATTGTTTCATATAGTGGAAAAAAGAGTTGTATAGATTACTATATTAAAGAGCATAAGGCAAATGGTAATTCTAATGTTAATCCTTATGTTAAAATGAAACCGATTATGGTTGATATTTTTAGATTATATGATATGATAGAGACTAAAATGGCGGATTTTTATAGAGAAAAAAACTCTAGTGGTAAATATGGTTTGGTAAAGGGGACTATTGTTCCTAAAAATAATGATCAGTTAAAGTCTAAATTTTATCAAAATAATATGAAGATAGGATCTCCAACTGGTTTTATTTATCCTATATTAGGGGCTTTTAGATCACTTGTTAGAAAAGATATTGATGGTAATTATTGCTGGGGGACTAATCCATTTGAAATACTTAATTCTATAGGTGGTGAACTTGTTCAGACTACTGTTGAAAGAAGTAGGACGCTTGGTAATAATCCTCAGTCAGTTGGTAAAGATAATGGAAACTGGAAGACTTTATATATGACTGTACTACTAAATAGTATTGTAAGTTAAAATGATTAATATAAATTAAAAATACTAATCTTGTTTGATTAGTATTTTTTCTATGTAGCTTACAGCTTTATACATTATGATAGAAACTATCATTAAGATGATGATACCTGACATTACTAGATTTAAATTAAATACTTGGGATCCATACATTATTAGGTATCCGATTCCTTCTTTGGATACAAGGAATTCTCCCATTATTACTCCTATTAATGACATACTAATATTTATTTTTAAACTACTTATAATTGTAGGATAACTACTTGGCAGTATTGCCATTTTAAATATTTGCCATTTGGTAGCATTAAACGATTTTAGTAATTTTATCTTATTTAGTTCTGTTTCATTAAATCCATTATACACTGTTATTATTGTAACTATGACCGATATTAGAAGGGCCATTATCATGATTGAATTCGTATTTGCTCCAAAGAATATTATTATTATTGGACCTAGTGCTACTTTGGGTAAACTATTTATAACAGTTAGATATGGATCTATTACTTTGTAGATGAAATTATTCCACCATAGTATGACTGCTATTAAGATACCTAGTAGTGTTCCTATACCAAAACTTATTATTGTTTCATATGTTGTTATCCAAATATGATTATATAGATTATTTTTGTTGTGTAAATCTATGATTGTGTTTATGATTTTACTAGGAGATGAAGATATGAAGGTGTTTATTACTTTATAATGTGCTAGTAATTCCCAGGTTATTATTAATGTTATTAAGATTAGTAATTGGGTTAGTGTAATAAGTATTTTTCTTTTTTTTCTTTTCTTTAAGTATAATTTATGTTCTTCACTATACATGGAGATCAATGTCCTTCCATATCATATCGTAATATTTATTAAATTCTGGACATTTTCTATTATTCATTGGATTAGATTTGTTTTCCATTTTTATTTCATATATTTTTTTTACTTTTGCAGGTCTACTTGTTAGAACTATTACACGGTCTGCCATTGAGATGGCTTCTGCGACATCGTGTGTTATCATTATTGTGGTCTTTTTTTCTCTTTTTATTATTTTCCATACATCGTCTGAAACTGCTAGTCTTGTTTGATAGTCTAGTGCAGAGAAGGCTTCATCTAAAAGTAATATGTCTGGATCAATTGCTAGTGTTCTAATTAGGGCGACTCTTTGTCTCATGCCTCCAGATAAATTGTTTGGATATTTTTTTATAAAGTCTTTTAAGCCGTAGGTTTCTAATAAATTTAATACTTTATTTTTATTTTCTTTTGTTAATTGTTTTTGAATTTTAAGTCCTAACAAGCTGTTATCTAAAATATTTAGCCAAGGAAATAATGTATCTTCTTGAAGCATATATCCTAACTTTAAATCTTGTTTAGGGAATATTATATTACCATCTGATTTGTTTTCTAGATTACAAAGTATAGAAAGTAGGGTTGATTTCCCACATCCTGAAGGTCCTACTATAGCTACAAATTCTCCTTCTTTAATGTTTAAATTTAAGTCTTTAATGGCAAGTGTTTCACCATCTTTTGTATGATATATTTTAGTTAAATTTTCTATAACTAATATATCATTTAAACTCTTCGAAGTATTCATCATAAATTAACTTATCGTAACTAACATAATTATCTAATTCTCCTGATGCTATCATGATGTCTTGGATGTGTTTCCATTCGTCTTCATTTATTGTTATTGATGATCTCCAAGCATCTCCTTCTTTGTATCTATTTATCATTGTGGTTAGATCATCAATAGATGTGTCAGGGAAGAATTCGATAATAGATTTAGCTACTACATCGGGTTTATTTTCTAGGACAAATTTTAGGCCTTTATCTACTGCTTTTGAAAAACCTAGTATTATATCCGGATTTTTTTCAAGATAATTTTTTCTTGCGTTGTAAGCAGTATATGGAACTTCACCTCCTAGAGTACCAACGTAAGCTACAACATATCCTAATCCTTGTTTTTCTACTGCTGTAGCATTTGGTTCAAATAGGGTAACAAAGTCTCCTGTACCACCGATGAATGCACCTTGCATTGCTGCGAATGCTATTGAAGTATCAATTGTTAAATCTGTGTTGGGGTCAATACCGTTTTGTCTTAATCCCCATTCGAATGTCATTTCTGGCATTCCGCCTTTACGTCCTCCGATTACTGTTTTACCTTTTAAATCTTCTAGTGTGAAATTATCTAATTTTTTTCTTGATACTAAGAATGCTCCATCTCTTTTTGTAAGTCCTGCAAAGACACAAGGGTAATCTTTTTCTCCTCCGTTATATACATATATTGTTGCTTCTGTACCTGAAAAACCTATTTCTACATCTCCTGATAATACTGCTGCCATTACAGCATCTGCTCCTGGTGTTAAAACTAATTCTATTTCTAATCCTTCTTCTTCGAAATAACCCTCGCTAATAGCGGCATATTGTGGTGCGTAAAAAATACTATGAGCAACTTCTGCTACTGTTACTTTTGTTAAAGTACTATTGTCATTATTTTCATTTTTAAAGATACCTATTATTAATACTGCAATTACTATTAGAAATATAATTATACTAACTATTGTTTTTTTCATGTAAACCTCCTTAATTCATAGATATTATATTCCTTTTTGTTGAATATGGTTCTAGATGATTTACTTAAATATGTAAAATTATGTTTTGTACGTTTTTGGAAATTGACAAGGGAAAAAAAACATATTATAATGAACTTGTAAGATAGATAATTAATGCTCTATCTACGTAACTAGAAAGGTGGTAAAATATGTTTTTTAAAAAAAGAGAAGAAATTGTTAAGAAAGGACTTGTTACTAGAGTAGGACATAGTGAAAATAAAGATGCTTTTACATGTGGTACAGAGGCTGCAAGTAATGCTGATTTATGTTGTTCTTCACTAGGCCTTATATTTACCTCTTGTGTACTTAATCAAAAAGAAGTATTAAAAGGTGTTAGAAGTGTATCTGATACTCCTGTTATTGGGTGTACTAGTAGCGCTGCTATTTGTACTCATGAAGGATATTTTAATAGTGCAGATGGTTATACTGGTATTATGTCTTTTGGTGGAGGAGTGGAAGTCGGTGTCGCTGGTCATGCAAAAGATAAAGATGCTAGAGAAATGGGTAGAGAACTTGCTAGAGAAGCTATGAAAAATGCTGGAAAGTCTTGTGCGCCTAATTATTTCTTTATGACTGCTAGTCCAGCAGAGGAAGAGTGTTATTTAAAAGGTATTGAAGATGTAATTGGAAGAGTACCTATGTTTGGAGGAAGTGCTGCTGATAATACTGTTGAAGGTAAATGGAGTATTATTTGTAACGATGAAGTATTCTCTGATGGATGTGCTGTTGCATTTTTCTATACTGATAGTTATATGAAGAATTTATATACAGGAGAATATAATGAGACTGGTAAGGCTGGTGTTATTACTGAAGTTCAAGGTGATAGAACATTAGTATCTATAGATGGGGTTCCTGCTGTAAAAAAATATTGTGAATGGACTGGTAAGACAGAAGAAGAAGTTGCTGGTGGTAATTTACTTGCTGCTACTATATTTGCACCACTTGGTGTCAAAGATCCTATCGGTAGTATAACTGCTATTCGTCATCCAATGGCCGCTAATGAAGACTTATCTATGAATATTGGTGCTAAGTTATCAGTTGGAACTGCGGTTATGCTTATGGAAGGGACTGCTGATTCTGTAGTTGAGGCTAATCCTAATGCTATTAAAAAACTTGATTCACTTATGGAAGAAGAAGCACAAAGTTATTTCTTAGTTCACTGTGGTGGTAGAAGACTTGGATTACAACTTGAAGGTGCAGAAGAAAGATTATATCCTGCTGTAAAAGAATATACTAAAGATAAACCTTTCTTAATGGTATTTACTTTTGGTGAATATGGAAGTAGTGATAATAGTGCTAATACTGTTGGTGGATTATCATTATCATATACAGGATTTGGTAAGTAGGAGGTTTTTGTAATATGAAAAGTTTAATTGGAAATAAATGGGTAGATGCTGAAAGTGGTAAGGTAATTGAAGTAATTAATCCCGCGACTGGAAAACTTGTTGATACTGTTCCTAGTTTATCTAAAGAGGAAGTTGATAGAGCCGTTGATTATGCATATGATGCTCAAAAGGAATGGGCAAAGACAAGTATTGTTTATAGATGTGAAATTTTAACTAAATTTGTAGAATTAGTTAGAAGAGATAGAGATATTCTTGCCAAAACTTTATCAGATGAAACTGGTAAACCTATTAGAGAGGCTTATGGTGAAATTGATAATATATTTATTGGTGTTCCAGCATATGTAGAGAAGGTTAAACATGAATACGGTAATGTTATTCCAAGAGGTACTGAAAAAGGACAAGAGAGAACTCTTCAATATACTATTCAACAACCTTTAGGTGTTATGGTGGCTATTATACCATTTAATTTCCCTAGTGATATATTTATTAATAAGATACCACCTGCGCTTCTTATGGGAAATAGTGCTATATTAAAACCTGCTAGTGTTAATCCACTTACACTTACTAAGTATGTAGAACTTCTTGTTGAAGCTGGTGTACCTATGGGTGTTATATCAGTAGTACATGGAAGTGGTAGTGTAGTAGGTACTGCTCTTACTACTAATCCGAAAGTAGCTATTGTTAGTTTAACTGGTAGTACTGCTGCGGGTATTGATACTCAGAAGAATTGTGCTGAACATTTAGCTCATACGTCTCTTGAACTTGGTGGAAATGATGCATTTATTATTTGTGCTGATGGTGATCTTGATTTGGCTGTTAATGAAACTGTTTGGGGAAGACTTTATAATACTGGTCAAGTATGTTGCGCTAGTAAAAGATTTTTAGTTGAAAATTCTGTTAAGGATGAATATATTAGAAGAATGGTGGCTAAGATTAATACTTTAAAACAAGGTGATACTAGTGATATGTCTACTGATATTGGATGTTTAGTAAGTGAGGAAGCTGCTATAGAAGTGGAGAGACAGGTTAATGAAACTGTTGCGGAAGGAGCTAATATTGTATGTGGAGGACACAGAAATGGAGCCTTCTATGAGCCAACAATACTTGATAATGTTACTAGAGATATGGCTGTTGCTAAGGATATGGAAATATTTGGGCCTGTTATATCTGTGATTGGATTTGATACATTGGATGAAGCGATAGAAATTGCTAATCAATCTATATATGGACTTTCTGGTGGTATTATTACTAGCGATATGAAAAAAGCCTTTAAAGCAAGTGAAGAACTTGAATGTGGTGGGGTAGTTATTAATGGTGCTAGTTTCTTTAGAAGTTTTGAACAACCATTTGGTGGATGGAAATATTCGGGAATTGGTAATGAAGGAATTATGTCTACTTTAAAAGAAATGTCTAGAACAAAGACTGTTATATTAAAGAATATTGGAGAATAAAAAAATAGGACTTTGAAATTTAATGTTTCTAAGTCCTTTATTTTATAAAAATTCTTTTAGTTTTTCTACTGCATGTTCTTGCATATCTACGTATTCTTGTACTAGTGAATGTATTTCGTCATTAGTGGTTTTATGATTTAACAACCTTCTACCTTCAATTATACCCATATTTGTTCCTTGTAGGAGAAGTTCTGCTATTTTTGATGTTGTGTGGTCTGTAATTGTTTTCATTTCTATTCCTGACCAAGTCATTACTTTGTTCATAGTGGATGTTTCATGTGGTTTGTCATTGTTGTATTTGTGGTAAATGTTATTTATTTTGTCTGATATTTCACTGTATTTTTTATACTGATTAGTTAATTCTTCTTTTAGTGCTTCATCTTCTACTTTGTCTAATATAAAGTGGATGGCATCTTTTCCCATACAAGCACCTTTATTTAGTTCATCTAATACATTTATTTCATTTTTGTTTTCGTTCATAATTATTTCCTCCATTTATATAATGGATATATTTGAAGAAAAATATTCATAATAAAAACCACTATTTAAAAGTGGAATTTAATATTATTATGGTGCGCCCATAGGGAGTCGAACCCCAAACCTTTTGGTCCGTAGCCAAACGCTCTATCCAATTGAGCTATGGGCGCAGTGATTAAATACAATAGATAGTATATACTAAAATGCTAAAAAATTCAATATATTTTACAAAAATAAGAAAAAATATAAAAAAATAACAAAAAAAGGTTGTCAAAGCTGAAAAAATGTTATATAATTAATTAGCAATCACAAATTATGCCTGAGTGGCGGAATAGGTAGACGCACAGGACTTAAAATCCTGCGAGATTCAACCCTCGTGTCGGTTCAAGTCCGACCTCAGGCACCATCTATAGTGGAGGAATACCCAAGTCTGGTTGAAGGGACCGGTCTTGAAAACCGGGAGGTCATGAAAGTGGCGCAGGGGTTCGAATCCCTTTTCCTCCGCCATAGTTAATTTATTGATTTATTTATCGCGGGATGGAGCAGTCTGGTAGCTCGTCGGGCTCATAACCCGAAGGTCGTTGGTTCAAATCCTTCTCCCGCAACCATGGTTCCGTGGTGTAGTGGTTATCACGTCCGCCTGTCACGCGGAAGATCGCGGGTTCAAGTCCCGTCGGAACCGCCATTTATTTTGGCTTCATAGCTCAGTCGGTAGAGCAGAGGACTGAAAATCCTTGTGTCGCTGGTTCAATTCCCGCTGGAGCCACCAGAATGAGTTTTAAACCCTTTATAGGGTTTTGTTTTTTTTGTATAAAAATTATAAATATATTTAGACTAATAATAAGGAGGATAAATATATGAATAATGAAATTGATATGGGAAATATGACATCAAAGGAAATAGGGGATTTGATGTCTAAAACGCTTATCCAAAGAGGTAAGGAAGTAGCTAATAAGTTATATCCTAATACTGATTATGGTGATTTGCTATCAAGAACTTTAACTGAATTGGGTAAAGAAGCATTGTCTTCTGATAATAATTAAAAAAATATCATCTATTAAATTAGGTGATATTTTTTTGTTAAAGAAAAAGTAGAGCATTTAAATTATACTCTACTGTAGAATTCTACGATTAATGATTCGTTGATTTCAGCGTTTAATTCGCTTCTTTCAGGATATCTAACATATGTAGCAACTCTTTTTCCTTCATCGTAACTGATGAATTCAGGTCTTTTAACTTTATTAGCTAAAGCTATTTCGATACCTTTATGGTCAGCTGAATTTTCTTTTATAGCTATTACATCACCAGGTTTAACTCTGTATGATGGAATATCCACTTTCTTACCGTTTACTGTTATGTGTCCGTGGTTAACTAATTGTCTTGAACCTCTTCTTGTAGTAGCAAATCCACATCTATAAACTAGGTTGTCTAATCTGCTTTCTAAAAGGATAAGTAAATTTTCACCTTGAACACCTTTCATTTTAGCGGCATCATTTACTAATTTCTTGAATTGTTTTTCAGAAATTCCGTACATGAATCTAACTTTTTGTTTTTCGTTTAATTGAATTGCATAGTTAGATGGTTTTTTCTTTTTGTCTTTACCATGTTGTCCTGGACCATAAGGTCTTTTTGCAATATCTTTACCATTTTCAAGTATTGAGAATGATACTCTTCTTGCTTGTTTGTTATTTGGGCCTGTATATCTAGCCATATTTTTCTCCTCCTTCTTCTTAGAAGGTATACTTGATATTTAATAGGGTGTCTTTATTATACTTTCGCTATGCAGCTATAGTTACTTATAAATGACACGTTACTAAATATTATAGTATCCGCTGCTAAGCAATAATATTATATACTTAATGATATTTTAAGTCAAGAAAAATATGGTAATATTATGGTATAAAAATAGTATATTTTCTATAATTTTCCAATTTTTTGGCAAATTTTGTGAAAAAGTGTCAAAAAAGTGTCAAGTAGAGGGACTTTAGGTAACTGGTGTGCTATAATTATTTTGAAAATGATAGAAGAGGAAAATGCAGCTATCATTTGTAATATATGGAGGTGTTTTTATCAGGGAGGTTACATTAAAAATAATTACAAGTAATATGAAATAAAATTAGAAGGGAAGGAATTAATATGAAAAAAACAATGAAATTATGTAAGATTTTATTATTAA
The DNA here is from genome assembly GCA_045636525.1 of Bacilli bacterium. Lineage (GTDB taxonomy): Bacteria > Bacillota_I > Bacilli_A > RF39 > UBA660 > CAG-302. The sequence goes on from JAZTXT010000075.1 coordinate 13,070, forward strand.
TAGCTACTATATTTTCTTATGTATCTTCACCAATAGCAGTTTTAGCTAATGAAATAGCAACTCCTGTTATTATGAGTCTTGATGCTGTTGATGCTGACGATGATGGTACTATTGATAATTATAAACTTACTTATATAAGTGAAGATCCAAATGATTATGAAGAAGAAAAAACTTATACAATAAAACTTGTGACTAATGTTACTTATACTAATGGTGATGAAGAAAAACTTTCAGAAGAAGAAATTTCAGTACTTGGTACAACATTAAATAGTATGAGAAGCAGTTACGAACTTGAAAGTCCTGTTTTAGAATATTATAATGGTGTATATAAGTTAGAAGTTACTGTATATGATGGTGAAACTGAAATGTATAGTAATGAATATACATATGAAAATAGTTATGAAGCTAAAACTGGTCTTACTGGTAAATTGAATGGGGTATTAACAGATACTTCAAATTTGGTTGTTTATGAGACAACAGAAGGTAATTATAATGTAACAGAAGAAGGAAAATATACTCAAAGCTTAAATATTTTAACTGGTGAGTTATCTCCTATTGGAATGTATAGAATAGTATATACTGATGGTGAAACTATAGAGTATTCAGATGTTATGACTGGTGAAGTACTTAGAACTTATGATATAATTGGTACTCTTACTGATTTAACTGGGAAACTTTATGGTACATATCCTACTTATACTGATAGTGTAACTATAGAAGAAGTAAAGGGTAGTGAAACAGAAGGATATACTACTATAGAAACATATACGTATAGTTATAGCGCTACAATTAAATATGGTGATGATAATAATGATTTATTTAAAAATATTTATACTGAATATGGTGTAGCATTTGAAGGTGAGTATTTAGGTGTTCCTGCTAAAGGTTTGTGGGAAACTGAAACTGTAATTACTATTCAAGAATTAGTTGATACATTAGTAGAATTTGAAGAAGAAAAGGAAATTAAAACTGTAATAGAAGTTTTAGATGAAAATGGTAATCTTCTTGATTTAACAGCTGAAGATGTACTTGCTAGTGAATTAAAAAATGGATATGTTGTTAATTTTATCAATGGAGCTACTGCTGGTTATGAAGTTGTAGTACTTGGCGATGCTGACTTTGATAATGACTTTGATGGTGATGATTTAGTAGGTGTTATGGAAGGATATCTTAATGAAGAAAATATGCCTTCTATGGATTTGGTTTTATCACAAGTAGAAGAAGGTGAACAGCTACCAGAAGAAGAAACTGGTACAATTACATATGAAGATATAGTATTTGCTAATGAATTACTTAAGGGAGAAAATGCTGATTTTGATGAAAAAGAAATTGGTAATGCAACTATAGTTTTTGGAGAAATACCTGAGCTTGTTTATGTAGGTGATATTCTAGAAATAGAAGTTTTAGTTAGTGCAGATTCTTCAGAAGAATTAATAGATGGAATTGATGGACTGGTTACTTATACTGGATTAAAGTTAGATGATGTTAATTATGCTGTGTTTAATTCGTTAGTAACTGGAGTTTCTAATGGTGAAGGAAGATTAGTTGGTATATCTAGCGTGGGCTTAGAAGGTGAAACTGTTCTATTAACACTTGTATTTACTGTAATAGAGGAAGGTACAGTAGAAGTTAATTTTAGTGGTAATGTTTCTAGATATATGTCTCAAAGTGAATTTGAATTAACTGCTGAAATTGAATCAGAGAGAATTATTAGTACTAATAATAATTTAAGTTCATTAAAAGCTAGCGTTGGTTCATTTGATGTAGAATTTGATAAAGATGTTACTGTTTATACTTTAACTGTTCCATATAATACTGAAAAAGTTATTTTATCAGGAGCGCTTGAAGATATTTATTCAACAGTGGATGGACTTATAGAATACGAACTTACTGAGAGTAAGACTACTGCTATTATTACAGTTACTGCTGAAGATGGTACTACTAAGGTTTATACGGTATATATAGTTAAGGAGAATCCTCCAGTTACTAAGCCAGTAGTATATTATTATTCATCAAATAATTACTTAAAATCACTTGAAGTAGAAGGGTATGAAGTAGAATTTGATAAAAATACTAATGAATATAAAATAACTGTAAAAAATGATGTTAATTCTCTTGAAATTAAAGCGTTAGCAGAAGATTATCGTGCTAGAGTTGAAATCACTGGAAATAATGATTTTAAAGAAGGAGAAAATACTGTTACTGTTACTGTTACTGCTGAAAATGGTAATACTAGAGAGTATAAATTAGTTGTTACTAAAGAAGAAAAGAAACAAGCAGTTACTAATATTGATGATTCTTCTAATACGGCTGAAAAAATTGTTATTATAGTTCTTATTATTCTTGTTGTTTTAGGACTTTTATATCTTATCTTTAAGAAAGATGATGAAGAAAATGTAGATGCTCATGTAAAGAGAGAAGATCCTAGAAATAATGAAAAAGATAATAGTAATAAAAATACTAATAACAATAATAAAAATAATGGTAATAAGAAGAAGAAAAAGAAAAAATCGTAAGATGATAAGAAAGACGTTAAAAACATCTTTCTTTTTTTTATGTTATTTGGTATAATTAGAATGATAATAGGGAGAGTGTCTATGAATAGAAAGGGTCAAGCATTAGTAGAATTTGTTCTTATTTTGCCTATATTTTTACTTATACTTTTTGCAGTTGTTGATTTTGGTATGATATTAAGTAATAAGAATGAACTTGAAAATATTGGTATTGATGTTGTTTCTATGATAAAAAATAATGATAGTTTAGAGAATATTAGGATGTTATATCCAGAAATTAATATAGATGTTAATATTGATAGTAAGTATACTACGATAAAAATATATAAAGGTATTGATGTTATGACTCCGGGACTTAATTTAGTGCTTGGTGATCCTTATGAAGTAGTGGTAGAAAGGACTATACCTAATGTTTAAGTTAAATAATAAAGGGCAATCTCTTGTTATGTTTATAATTATTATACCTATATTTTTACTTATTGTTACGCTTGTATATGATGTTGGAACTGCAATATATGAGAAGAATAGGTTAACAAATACAAATTATATAGCTATTCAGTATGGGCTTGATAACATAGATAATGTTTCACAGGGAGAACTTATAGATTTGATACAAAGGAATATTAATAATTTAAATTATGTGTCTGTTTTGATTGTAGATAATGAAATAGAAATAATACTTAGTAAGGATATTAGAGGGATTGTTGGTAAGATGTTTGGATTTGACTTGATTACCGCTAATAGTCAATATAAAGGAACAATAATTAACGGTGAAAAAAAGATAGAAAGGACAGTGTGATACTATGGCAGGTAGAGTAATTAGTATATCATCTGTTAAAGGTGGTGTTGGTAAGACTACGTTAACACTTAATTTAGCAGGTATTTATTGTACTTTGGGTAAGAGAGTGCTTATTATTGATATGGATTTATATTCTGGTGGTATTGCTACTTCTCTTAATGTTAGAAATACAAAAGATATATTTATGCTTATAGATGGTATGAGTGGTAATAGATTTACAGAACTTAGAAAGTTTGTTACTACTTATAATAATAATATAGATATTTTGGCTTGTCCTAAGGATCCTAGAATGGCTATGAAAATAGATAGTAAGTTTATACCTCTTGTTTTGGATTTAGCTAAGAGAGAGTATGATGTTGTGCTTGTTGATACTTCTCATATACTTTGTGAAGTTAATTTGGCAGTTTTGGATAATTCTTATATGTCTTTGTTTATTGTTACTAATGATTTGGTTGATTTAAAGAATATGAAGAGTTTAATTAGTATATTTAAAGATACTGGTAAAAAGAATTATTTATTGGTACTTAATAACTCTAGGGATACTGGAAAAGATTATATGAGTATGTATGATATTAGGACTGTTATAGATAATAATATTGATTATACGATATCTAAGAAATATTATATAAAAGATATTGATAAGTATGTTATGGATGGAGAAATACTTACTCTTAATAAAAAGCTTAATGTTATGCATCAAAGTGATGTTATTAATATGAGAAAAATGGCTGTTGATTTAATAGATGATAGACATGATAAGGAGGGGAAGTAAATGGCTGCGAAGACTTTGACTGAAGCTTTTGAAGTAAAAAATAGAACTTTCTCTTCTGATGATAATGTTGTAGATTATGATATATTTACAAATAAAAATTTACTTGAGGAACTTAGAACTAAAATTGTTCAAAATTTGGTTGAAGAGAATATTCCTAGTGATGAGTTACTTGAAGATTACATTAATAATGAGATAGATAAAACTCTTGTTGGTTATGATTTAAGTACACTAGAGAGAAGACATGTATTTAATCTTATTCAAAATGAAATAGCAGGATATGGACCTATTACGCCTTTACTTAAGGATACTGCTATTACGGAGATTATGGTTAATGCACCTAATGAGATATATGTTGAGATAGATGGTAGACTAGCTAAGGATGAGACTGTATCTTTTATTAATGATAAACATATTATTAGAACTATACAGAGAATTGTACAACCACTTGGTAGAACTATTGATTCTGCTAATCCTATGGTTGATGCTAGACTTAGAGATGGCTCTAGACTTAATGCTGTTATACCACCTTTAAGTTTAAAAGGACCAGTACTTACTATTAGAAAGTTTAATAAAAAGTTAGAAAGTATTGATGATTTACTTAGAAGAGGATCACTTACTGTTAATATGGCTAGATTTTTAGAGGCTGCTGTTCATGCTAAACTTAATATAGTTATATCAGGTGGTACAGGTAGTGGTAAAACAACACTTCTTAATATTTTGTCTGGATTTTTAGGTGAGGAAGAGAGAATTATTACTATTGAAGATGCTGCTGAACTTAAACTTCATCAAAAACATGTAATATCCTTGGAGACTAGACTTACTAATTACGAAGGAGAAGGAGAAGTTACTATAAGGGATTTGGTTCGTAACTCTCTTAGAATGAGACCTGACCGTATAATAGTAGGAGAAGTTAGAGGTAAAGAAGCTTTTGATATGATGCAAGCGATGAATACTGGTCATGAGGGTTCTATTACAACGCTTCATGCCAATACACCAGTGGATGCTATGAATAGACTTGAGACTATGATTCTTATGAATGATATGGAAATACCTGTATCTGCGATTAGAAATTATATAGAGAATGCTATTGATTTAGTTGTTCAGATAGATAGATTATCTGATGGTAAGAGAAAGATTACTTCTATTAGTGAAGTTGTAGGTATAAAAGAAGATAATATTGTATTAAAAGAGATATTTACTTTTAAGCAAAGTGGTGTATCAGATGATGGTAGTGTACAGGGTGAATTTGGTATATTTAAGAAGAAACCTGATTCTTTAGATAAAATTGTGAGAAGAGGTTATAAGGATATTGAAGATATATTTAAATAAAATAATATAAGAGGAGGAGTGATACTGTGGATATTATATTTGTACTTAAAATAGTTATTGCTATTGTTATGGTTATTTGCGTCATTCTTACTCTTAGAAATATTATAACTAATAAGAAGGTTAAAAGGATTAGTTATTATTCTTTAGAACCGCTTAAAGATCATTCTCTTTCTATTAGTGATAAGCTTATGTTAAAATATTTATCATTTGTTAGAGGAATGAGGAAATATGTTAGTAGGAGTGAATTTCTAAGGAGATGGTCTAAGAAATATGAAAAATATATTAAGTATACTAATAGAGATAATGTAAAGGCTATTGATTTTATAAGTAATAAGATTATTATTGCTTGTGTATTTGTAGTTTTTACTGTCTTTTCACAGGTATTTACTTTGAAGATACTTGGTATATATGATTATATTATTAATTTTTTTGTAGGTTATTTTTTACTTGATATTTATTTATATTTTAATAAGAAAAAGGAGAATAAACTTATATCTAATGAACTACTTAGAGCTATTATTATTATGAATAATGCTTTTAAATCTGGTAAAAGTATTCTTCAAGCTATTAAGATAGCGGCAGATGAACTTCCTGAACCTATATGTGATGAGTTTAAGAAGATGTATTTAGATATGAAATTTGGATTATCTGTGGATACTGTATTTGATAGGTTTGCTAAGAGAGTAGATTTAGAAGAGGCTGTATATGTATCATCATCACTCAAGATACTTAATAGGACAGGTGGTAATATAGTCGAAGTATTTTCTTCTATTGAGAGGACTTTGTTTGATAAGAAGAAACTTAATGAAGAACTTAAAAATATTTCTGCTAGTCCTAATATGATTGTTAAGATACTTTTATTTGTACCGATAGTATTTATGCTTTTAATATATATATTAGATCCTACTTATTTTAATCCTTTATTTGGATCTCCTTTAGGTTATATAATTATTGGTATGATTGTTATTATGTTTATTATTTATGCATTATTACTTAAAAGGATACTTAAGATTGAGGTGTAATGATGGGATTTAAGAAGATATTTAATAAAAGGACTATTAAAAGAATAGAGGATAAAGTTAATTTACTTGGTACTAGTAGTAAGTATGATGCTCTTACTATTTTGGGAACTAGACTTATTACTTCAATATTTTTCTTTGTACTAATATTTAGTATGTTTGATTATGGTTATATAATAGCTATAGTATTTGTTGTTGTTTATTACTTTTTGTTTGAGTATGTAATGTTAGATAGTAAGATTAAGCAAAGGGAAAAGAAGATTAATAATGAGGCTATATACTTCTTTGAAGTGTTAACATTATCTTTGCAGACAGGTAGAAATTTAGCAGAGGCTATAGAGATTACTGTTAATTCTGTTGATGGGGAATTGTCTTTAGAATTTAAAGAAGCTCTTAGAGAAACTGGTTTTGGTAAGAGTTTGACTGAGAGTTTAAATGATATGCAAAAAAGAATACCATCAGATAGTATTAATAATATAATATTAGCTCTTACTCAAGCTAATGTATATGGTAGTAGTATTATTAGTACTATGTATAATCAAATTGATTATTTAAGGGAAAAGAGAAAGATGGAAATTAAGGCGCAGATATCTAAGATACCTACGAAGATTAGTGTTATTTCTGTATTTTTCTTTATACCTTTAATATTGCTTATTATATTAGGACCTGTACTTCTTAATTATATTGGGTAATATTATTTAATGCGACTTCCTTTGGAAGTCTAACCCAACTCAATGGAATTGAGTATCTTCTGTTTTGGTATGTAGGAGAATAATACTTAGTTTAAGAGTGGATATATTAACAGGATGTTATGGATAGAGTGTAAGTTTTACTCTATCTTTTTGGTTATTATTGTGATATTAAATTCTAAAGAATGGTGAAAGTACTAATTTATAGTTTTTATTTGTAAATGTTATTATAAAAACTCATAAAAATGTCAATGTTAAAAGTTGATAATTTATCAGTTTTTTCTATCTTTGATATACTTATATTATCTCGTAATAAAGAAGGAGTTGATATAAGTATGAGAAAAGATATTACAATTGAAAAACTATTGATTGGAGGTGAA
>JAZTXT010000076.1:0-12196 GCA_045636525.1 Bacilli bacterium
TATAAAAAACATAAATAAAAAAAATCATACATCAAACCTCACTATCTTTCTTTTTTAGAACTTAACATAATATTAATTATAGGAACTTAAATATTTCGATTTTAAATGAACAGATGATAGCCTCAATTTAAATAAAAAAAACTATGGACAAATCAATATACAACAATTATATATCAAAACAAAAATATAAACTTCTTATAACCAACCAAATTTATTTTTTAAATTTTAAAAAAATAAAAATTAACTATATGTTTATATAAATTTTAAAACCTACAGTTAATTTATTTTAATTCGAGATAAACAATTATCCATCTAACTAAATTTAAAATCATTAGAGAGCACATTAAACTCTAAACCACTCTACTTCCCTATTTTTAATAAAAATCAAAGTAGGGGGAGGCCATTAAATTTTTTGTGACATAATCTCTGCTATCTTATCAAAAACTTCACTAGCATTTTTTTCATCAATTTTATCATATCCAAGCTCTCTAAGTGCTTGTATTCTAGCAGTATTTAATTCTTGCGTACGAGATAACTTTTCTTCTTTTTTTTGTGCTAAAAATTCTTCCCATCTCTTATGTGATTCAGCCAATCTAGTACGTGAAGCTCCACCATTACTGTATAAACTCATAGCCGAAAACATAATACTTTCAAAAATAAACTGATTATTTTCATCATAAACATATTTATTAGGTTCTGTATATCCAAAATTCTTAGAAAAATACCCTAGTAAGAACTTTAATTCCCTGCTAGTACCAATATTTTGAATAAACTGATGAACATACTGTACAGTAGCAAAAGACTCACCTTCTCTACTCTTTCCCTCAAGTAAAACATTCTTAAGCATCAATACAATATCGTTAATTAAATTTAATTCTTCTTTTTTTAACCCATTAAGTTCAATAACTTGATCCTTCTTAGGAGTTTTTTTCTTTACATCAAATATTTTACTTCCTACACTTTGCAAATAATCATTATCTATTTTCATATCAATAATTTCATCAACAGAATTTACATTTAAAAGTTCAAATAATAGTTGACACTTTTCATTAGGAAGTTTAGACAAATCATCACCATCTAAGTAATTGTAAACCATTTGTCTAGACACACCTAAATAACCAGCCAAATTAACTTTTGATATATTAGCTTTTTTTAAAATTAAATTAATCTTTTCTACAACATTCATTATGTATGCCTCCTATGTATCTATATATATTGTAACATTATTAACAAAATTATGTCAAGCCAATTTAAAAATTTCATAAAATTGTAAAAAAGAGGATTAGACATCCTCTTTAACAACCTCTTTAATAATACCACCACCAAGACATATATCCCCATCATATAACACACAAAATTGTCCAGGAGTAACAGCTTTAGATCTAACATAATTAAGTTTAAGGTTATTCCCTTCTAAATATTCAACACATGTATCAATATCAGGCTGACGGTATCTAAATTTACATGTACACTTATTAGGTCTTTTATCAGTTAAAAAGTTAAAATCTTCTATAATACATGTATTAGAATATAAATATTTATTCTCATCACCAATAGCAACATATAATATATTCTTATCTAAATCTTTACTTACTACAAAGCATCTATCTTCAGTACCACCTATATTAAGTCCTCTTCTTTGACCTAAAGTATAATACATAAGCCCTATATGTTCACCCATTTTTTCACCAGTAGCAATATTAACTATATCACCAGGTATATTAGGTAAATAATTTTCTAAAAATTTAGCAAAATTTCTTTCTCCAATAAAACATATACCAGTAGAATCCTTTTTATTTGCGGTAACTAAATTATATTCTTCCGCTATTTTTCTAACATCTGGCTTTTCTATTTCTCCAAGCGGAAATAATACATCTTTAAATATATTCTTATCTACATAAGCAAGAAAATAAGATTGATCTTTATTTTTATCTACTGCTTTAGCAAGATTACCATCTATAATTCTAGCATAATGACCAGTAGCAATATAATCAGCACCAAGTTCTCTTGCTTTTTTAACAAACATATCAAACTTAATATACTTATTACACATAACATCAGGATTAGGAGTTCTTCCTTTTTTTAGTTCATCTAAAAAGTAAGTAAATACAAAATCCCAATATTCACGAACAAAATCAACCCTATGTAGTGGTATACCAATTTTTTCACATACCGCTAATGCATCGTTATAATCTTGTTCCTGAGGACAAATATTATTATTCAAATTAGGGTTACCAAAATAATCATTATTAATAGTACTATCCCAATTTCTCATAAATAATCCAATAACATTATATCCCTGTTTCTTAAGAAGTATTGCTGCCACTGAACTATCAACTCCACCAGACATACCTATTACAACAGTTTTCATACTACGCACCTCTTCTCAAAAAACAATTATAGCATATTTTCACATTTAAATAAACACTTTTATAACTAATTTTAATAATGCCGGTACCAAATAACTCTCACAAAGAGAAGCAACCACCACTAACACTAAACTAATCAATAAAACAAATAAATATTTCTTTAAAAATTTAGTTATATTATTACTTTTATCTTTCATAAATATAACTTTCCAAAGATAAATAGTAAGAATAATTGAATATACTCCAACCAAAAGAGCAACGAATAAACTAATAATACTAGAAGGAACCAAATAAATAAATCCAGCTAATAACCCTTTATATTGATATATCAAAAAAAGAGAAGACAAAGTAAAACCAAGTATAAAACCCTTTAAATATATAAGAAAAACATTAAATATAATACCTATAATAGACATACCAAGAACCCATATAAGCGCTACAAAGATGACATTACCAATCAAAGAATTCTTAAAAGCATTAAAATTATTAATATTATTATCATTAATATTAGCTATAAAATTAGTAATCTGATTTAATACTAACTCTTTATCAGTTTCATTAAGAGCAATTAAAAAAATTGATCCAGATATAATACCAAGAACTATTACAAAAAGTACAAATAAATTAATTTTTTTGTTAGGAAGAATAATAGCAAGTCCACTGTTAAATTTCTTATTCATATTATCATCACCACTTAATTATATTAAAAAAATATTGAAAATATACTATATTTTTAGTATAATTAAATAGAGGTGTATATAAATGAGTAAAAAAAAGAAAAAAAGAAAAAATCTTGTTACCAAGATCTTCGCATATGTAATGCTTTTTCTAGCAGTAGCATCAGCATTAACATCAATATTAGTTTACACACTCCGTTAAGAGTGTTTTTTTATTTTATAAAAAACCATAGTAATAACAAAGAAACTACAAAAGCAATAATACCCAGAAATACATACGATACATATCCACCATTATTCTTATTTTCCTTCTTGGCTGGAATCTTCTTTGTTTTTTCTTCAACTTCCCTGGCAATAGTATCAAAAGTTTCAAGTTCTAACTCCACTGTCTTTTCAATCATAGGTTCTTCATTTTTTCCTACAACAAAATTAATATTAGGAGTCTCAACAACATTATAACTATTAAAATTATCATTTTGTTTAATTAACTCTAATATGGTTTTGTATTCAATACGATTATTATATCTAGATACAAACCAATTAGTAAACTTCTTAAAAGAATCATTATTTATAACATAAATACTACTATTAACCTTAACATTATTTTTAGTAAGAAGCATATGAGCACTATTAATCATATCCCCCAAAGAACGATCAACAGCTAAATATTTATCCATATCCTCCACAGTAACAATTCTAGATAATACATCATCATAAAATACCGGCAATATAAGTGTAATATTATAATTATCAAGATTTTTATAATAATTAATAAGTTCACTTGTAACAATATCAAGAGAATTTTTATTAAGATCATAATTTTGATAATTACTTTTAAGTCTTATTGCAATATTAGTGTCACTATAATCTTTAAATGGAACTAATATATAAAAACCATAATTACTATTATTCAAATAATAAATATTATGTTTTTCCAAACTACATATAAGTGTTTCTTTCATACTAGCCTCCTACCCTACACTAACCATTATATCAAAAAAAAAGTAATTTGTCATTACCTTTTTACACAAAAAACTTAAATAACATAAATAATACTCCAAGACCAAAAAAAATAGTTAAATATTTATTATTTTTATATCTCCTAGCAGTAGGCAATAACTCACAAAGAGATATCTGAATCATAATACCCGCTATTACAGAAAACAATACCCCAAGTATTAAATCATTCATAAAATTCTTCAAAAATAAAAAAGTAATAAGAGCACCAAAAGGTTCAGATAAAGCTGAAATAAATGTATATAACAAGGCCTTTCCTCTACTACCAGTAGAATAATATATCGGAACAGAAATACTAATACCTTCAGGAATATTATGCATAGCAATTGCTATAGCTAAAGAAACACCAAGACTAACATTATTATTGGTAGCAACAAAAGTAGCAATACCTTCAGGAACATTATGAAGTATTATAGCTATCATAGATATAATACCAACTTTAAATAGAGATTTATCTTTTGCACCACTAATAGGCTTATCAGGCAAATAATAATCAATAAGCATAGAAACTACAATTCCAAATAACATACCTAAAACACAAATTAATATGGTACCAACAGTACTTAAATTATCTCTTAAAAGATCAATTGATTCAGGAATCAAATCAGTAATAGATACAGTAATCATAACACCAGCAGCAAAAGCAAGCGATGACAAAACAATCTTATCATGATTTTTCCTTTCTATAAATATAGCAATAGAGCCAATCATAGTAGAAAAACCTGCTAGTATAGTAAGCAAAAAAGCAAATAACGTATTATTCATATTATCACCTACTACAACATATGATAATCAAAAAAAAATAGAAACAAATCTATTTTTTTAACTTATTTAATTATTAACAATATATTTTCACAATATAAAGAATATTCAATCAAATAATTATTTTTCACATAAACTAAGCAATTATTTTCTTTCTAGTAGATTTCATCTCCTTAATCCTAAAAAATAAATACTCATAATCAACTTTATATTGAGATATATCTGTAGGAATAATAGATTCCTTTTCTACATAATTCTTATTACCCCTATCGGTAGTATACCAAATACCACTTTCTAATTCCAAATAATTAATATTATCATCACTATATAAAACTAGCGTTTCAGTATGGTCATGTCTAGAATATCTTCTGTTATAATGAACAACACCAACATAAAAATTATTTTCCATATTTTACCACACCTTTAAAAAAGTTTCTACTTATAAAATTAAGATCAATTTCAAAAACATAATTGTTAAATCCCATAGTATTTTTTATCTCATTAATTATATTTAAATAATATTTAAAGATAATACCAATATTATACATAGAATAAATAGCATAAAGTAAAGCAATAATATTAATAACTATATAATTAAATATACCACTTATTAATAACATTATAGATAATTTAAAAAAAATTTTAAAAATTTCAAAAATTAACCTAATAAAAAAATAATTATAATTATCTCTAGCATCATTTATTTGTTTATCAAAATAATTCATACTATCACTTCCATTCACAGGCTAATATCATATAACATTTTTTTTATAAAGTCAACATTTTACCATATTTTATCTATCATACTTAATGCATATTAGTAAATAATAATAATGTAGTCTGTGAAAACAACCAAAGGAGATGTATTTTATGTTTTTTAAAAAAATAAAAAACAAATTTCTATTCATGCTTCTTTTACTTATTATTCCCAATATTGCCCTTGCTTATTCAGACTATGTAATTGCAGGTGGTGAAAACATCGGTATTGAACTTAAATCTTCTGGTATAATAATCGTAGGAACCTACGAAGTTGGTGGAAATAATCCCGCTAAAAAAGCAGGACTCCAAAATGGTGATAGAATATTAAAAATAAATGATTACAAAGTAAATAGTATACAAGAGATGTTAAACTATATAGAATCACTAAAGAGTAAAGAAAATATCGAAATAACTTATAAAAGAGGAAATAAAGAACATACCACCACACTATCATTAGATAAAGATAAAAATAACGTATATAAAACAGGTCTTTACGTAAAAGATAGTATAACAGGTGTAGGAACATTAACATTTATAGATCCAAATTCTTTATTTTTTGGAGCACTAGGACATGAAATAATAGAAAAAAACACTGGACAAAAATTAGAAATAAATAGCGGTAAGATTTATAGTTCAACAGTAACCGGAGTAACTAAAAGTGACATAGGTAAACCGGGCGAAAAAAATGCCAGATATGACAGTAGTAATACATTCGGTAGTATAAGTGAAAATACTACCAATGGTATCTTTGGTACTTATACCAATATTATTCCAGATAAAAAATTATACAAAGTAGGAAAATTAGAAGAAGCAGTAACAGGTAATGCTAAAATACTAACTGTCATAGAAGGAAATACTGTTGAAGAGTTCGATATAAACATCTTAAAAGTAAATACATCAAACAATTTATCTAAAAATTTCTTATTTGAAGTAACTGATAAAAAATTATTAGAAGTAACCGGTGGTATAGTACAGGGAATGAGTGGTAGTCCTATAATTCAAAACAACTTAATCATTGGAGCAGTAACTCATGTAGTAGTAGATGATCCTACTAAAGGATATGGAATATCCATAATTAAAATGTTAGAAGAAGCAGAAAATTAAAAAAAGATCTACAAAGATCTTTTTCTTATTATATTATTTCTTGCTCTATAATCAAACGCTTTACTAACATCTAAACCATAAAACGTAGCATCATCATAACTATATTTAAATAAATCACCTAAAATACCAGTTTTTATTCTTCTTTTGAAAAATTTATCATCTACTAATATAGACAAAACAGAGTTCTGAGATTGTCTAATCATTCCATCTACATAATATACTGTTAATTTAGAATTAAGTAAAACAATCTGTTTAATAGGTTTATCATCCTCAGTAGACAAATATAAACCCAACTCCATAGAATATACAGGAGTAAACAAGATAAAATCATAATTATCCATCAAAACTTCAATCGAATCAGTAAAGCAAAAATCTTTTTTCATAATTTTTATATCACCCTTTTTATCTTTCTAATTACTACATACTATGCTTGAACTCTAACTTTTTTTAAAACACCATATTCTTCTTGCGATTTATCCTCTCGTAAAGAAAGAATATTAGCAATATAATCATCATAAGAAACAGGATTAATAATATACATCCCACGTGAACTTAATACCTTTTTAAGATCAACTCTTTCCAACTCTGCACCCGAAAAAAGTTCTTTGTATATAATCATATCAGCATATTGTTTTTTTTCAAATACATACTTAAAATCACTTTTCTTAAAATGATCAGTTCCATTTATAAGATGAACTAAATGTGCCACATAAAGATTTTCCGTATCAAAAAAATTATTCTTTATATCTTCATTTTTACCAACATAAATAATTTCCCCTAAATTTTGAAACTGACTTAACTGCTCAAATAATACCTCTTTCTTCTTTAACATAAATTTCTCTCCTTTTTTTACAGCGAACTATATAATAACATAAAATCAAATAATTTGCAACCTCTACACCCCTAAATTAATATTAATTCTTTTACATATAAATTTTCTTATAAAATCTACTGGTATTATAGTTAATGATAATAAAAATACCAGTAAAAATTCTCTTACCCCAATAGGAGTAGTCCCAAACATATCTAATCCAGAATATATAATGATAACTTGTACAATAATAATTAAAAATATTATAAGTATAAAGGTTTTATTCTTATTTAAATATGCAAATATATTTAATCTATGCGTTCTAGCATTAAAAGCATTAAATACTGCAAGTAATATAAACAAAGTAAAAAATCCAGTCATAAAATTTTCAGAAGAAGAAAACACACTCCTAATTATAGGCAATTTTAAAAAGATTAAACATAAAACTAAACTATATATACCAGATATTATTATTTCACTAAGCATATATTTATTAATAATATTTTCATCTTTCTTTTTAGGATTCTCCTCCATATATTCTATTCTCGGTATTTCATAAGAAAATGCAAGACCTGCCAAAGTATCCATAACCATATTAATCCAAAGCATTTGAATAACTGTAATCGGAGTAGGTATTCCAATAAATGGGCAAATAAGTGCAAGAAGTACCGCCGCTATATTAACAGTAAGCTGAAAAATAATAAACTTTCTTATATTTTTAAAAATAGTCCTTCCATATAATATAGCTTTAGATATAGACATAATATTATCATCTAATATAACAATATCCGAAGCCTCTTTAGCTACTTCAGTACCACCTCCCATAGCAAAAGATATATCTGCTTTTTTTAATGCAATAGAATCATTAACACCATCCCCTGTCATACCAGTAACTAGTCCAAGCTCTTTAGATAACATAACAAGTCTTTTTTTATCCTCCGGCATAGCCCTAGCAACTACTTTCAAATTAAGAAGTATTTTTTTTACTTCTTCATCACTCATATTACCAAGAAGAGAAGAAGTAATAACAACATCTTTATCACTACTTAATATCCCAACTTCTTTAGCAATTGATACCGCAGTATTCATAGAATCTCCAGTAATCATGACAGTATTAATACCAGCACTTTTAATCAAACTAACTCCATCTTTAGCTTCACTTCTTATATCATCTTTAATAAAAACAACACCAACTAAAGTACTACGTCTTAAACTATCAGTAGGATATATACTTTGACTAATAGCCACCACTATTGCCCTAAGTCCACTATTAGTCTTTCTATCAATATATTTTAATAACTTATCCTTATCTAAATTCTTCTTTTTACCATCATTAGTTATATAATCATTACAAAATCGCACTATTTTATCAGGAGCACCTTTAATAAGTTTAAGTTTTTTATTACTTTTCTCTATTATAGATACAGCATATTTATTCTCACTATTAAAAAGCACTTTTTCTATTACCTTAACACTATCTTCTCGTCTCTTATTAGCATAAGCTAATAATGCCTTATCAGTAATATTACCACCTATTATCTTATTTATAGAAGCATCATACTCTGACTCATTATTATATATCAAACTATCACAAAGTATAGTTAAGTAACTTTCACTAAATTCCTCTTTAAAATAATATTCCTTTATATCACCATCTAAAACAGAAACAACTTCCATATTGCCCTTAGTTATTGTACCAGTCTTATCAGTAAATAATATATTAAGTGAACCAGCAGTCTCTATACCTACCATTTTTCTAACTAACACATTATCTTTAAGCATCTTTTTCGAATTAGTAGACAAAACCAAAGTAATCATCATTGGTAATCCCTCAGGAACAGACATAACAAGTACCGATACCGCTAGTGTCATAGCTTCTAATAAGTAAGATAAAAAAGTATTTAGTGTAATTATTTCAGAATCCACTATAAACATTTTTGATAAAAGATAAGATATTGCTATTAAAATCGCAGCTACATACCCTATTCTACTAATTATTTTAGCCAAATTAATAAGTCTAAGTTTTAGAGGCGAAAATTCATCCTCCTCAGTTAATACTTTAGCTATTTTACCATATAACGTTTCCATACCTACTGTAGTAACTAATACCTCAGCATGTCCATCATAAATAGTAGTACCTCTATATACTTTATTCTTATCAGTTACAATATTAATATTTGAAGTACATTCTTTATAGGTTTCCTTAGTCTCACCATTAAGTGATGATTCATCTACAGAAAGTTTACCTTTAACAAGTATTCCATCAGCAGCAACTTTATCACCACTAGCTAAAATAATAATATCACCCACTACAATATCATCAATAGGTATCTCTGTAATATTTCTATTTCTTCTAACTTTAACATTGATTCTAGAAGACTCGTCCTGCATACTTTGAAATACCTTATTAGATCCATATTCACTAACCGCAGATATAAGTGAAGCAATAACTATAGCCATAACAATTCCTGCAGTCTCAAAGTAATCAAAATCTTTAAATAAGAAAATTGTCTTAATAGCAAGAGCTATTAAAAGTATTTTAATAATTGGATCTCCTAGTGTTTCTATAAACAATCTAAAAAAAGTATTCTTACTTTTACCTGTAATACTATTATTACCATATTTTTTACGAAATTCACGAACTTCTTCATCATTTAATCCATTAATATTAAACATAAGATCCTCCTTACATCTAATATTATTAATCATAATATGTATTTAGAATAATATGCAATAGACAAAAGTAGACACATAGTACACTACCAAATAAAATAAACATAGAGAAAATACCTTCTAATACTTTTTTTACCAAAGAAAAGAAACACTATTAAATAGTGTCTCTATTCACTAACAGTAAAATCTTCAAGCTTACCATTTTCAAGCATAATTTTATTAACTTTTTCACTTACCATATTAAGTTTATCAGAGCATTCCTTAGCAAGTTTCATTGCCTCAGTATATTTGTTTATTGCATCATCTAGTGGAACTTCTCCACTTTCAAGTTCTTTAACAATTTCTTCAAGTAATTTAATTTTATCTTCAAATGTCATTTCTTCTTTTTCTTTTGCCATTTTTATTCACCTACCTTAATTATTTTACTAGATACTTCACCATCTTTTAATGATATAGTAACAACATCGTCTTCATTAATATTTTTAACACTAGATAACACTTTATTATCTTTCTTAATAATAGCATACCCTCTATTCAAAGTATTAAGAGGATTAAGTACTTCTAATTTTGATATAATATGAGATAGTTTCTGATCACTATATTTATATAACATACTTGGATTATTAAGAACATAACTATTACTACTAGTAAACAATCTAATTTTATTATTATCAATAATTTTATGGATTACTCTATCTAAATTATCCATAACGATATCTAACTTTTGTTCTTTTATTTCATACATACTCATAGGTCTACTAAGAATATAACTATTTTTTATATTATCTAATCTCTTATAATTATTATTAATAATATTATTAAGAGCACTATAACATCTACTACTAGCAGTATCTAAGTAAGTTATAATTGTATTAATATCAGGTACAGCAAGTTCACCAGCAGCAGTAGGAGTTGGAGCTCTAAGGTCAGCCACATAATCCGATATTGTAATATCAATTTCATGACCAACAGCAGATATTACAGGTAATTCTGATTCATATATAGCTCTAGCCACTATTTCTTCATTAAATGGCCATAAATCCTCAAGAGAACCTCCTCCACGACCTACAATCAAAGTATCAATATTATATATATCTTTGACCTCGTTAGCAAGTTTAATTTTACTAGCAATATCTTTCGCCGCTTCTTCTCCTTGTACTAGTGCCGGAAATAAAATAGTTTTACACACTGGATACCTTCTCTTAATAGTAGTAAGAATATCCTTAATCGCAGCTCCAGTAGGAGAAGTAACAATACCAACTACATTAGGTATTCTTCTAATTTTTTTCTTCTTTTCTTTATCAAAAAGACCTTCTACCTGTAGTTTCTTTTTTAATTCTTCAAAAGCCACATAGAGTGCTCCTATTCCATCAGGCATCATATCCTCAACATATATTTGATACGATCCAGAAGCTTCATAGACATCAACCTTACCAGTTACTAAAACTTTCATCCCATCATAAGGAACAAACTTTAAATTCTTATTATTAAAAGAAAACATAACTGCAGCTATTCTACTAGTTTCATCTTTTAAAGTAAAATAATAATGTCCTCTAGAATGTGCCTTAAAATTAGATATTTCTCCCTTTAAATATACTTTTTTAAGCAAAAGATCTTCA
Source organism: Bacilli bacterium (assembly GCA_045636525.1). Taxonomy (GTDB): domain Bacteria; phylum Bacillota_I; class Bacilli_A; order RF39; family UBA660; genus CAG-302. The sequence continues at coordinate 11,792 of JAZTXT010000076.1, forward strand.
TTAATAATTTCTTTAATATACTTATTTACCTCAGTAATAGTAATATAATTATTATTCATTATCTTCCCTTTCGTGATATATTTTATCAAGTACCCCATTAATCATCTTAGATACTTTTTCATCAGAATATTTCTTAGATAATTCAATAGCTTCATTTATACATACCAAATCAGGAGTATCAGTATATACTAGTTCATAAGTACCAATTCTAATAATAGCTTGATCAGTAAGTCCAAGTCTATCTATACTCCAATTTTCTAAATACTTAGATATATTATTATCTATTTCATCTAAGTTATTAAGTACTCCATTTACTAAACTAGATAAAAATTCTAAATCAATTTTCTTTCTATCTTCTATTTCAATACTCTCCATCATCTCATTAATAACTTCTTCTATAACATA
>JAZTXT010000077.1:0-8587 GCA_045636525.1 Bacilli bacterium
GAATATAGGGGCACTTCCAGATATAATCGAAGATTTAGGATATCCGGTAGTATATGGTTCTAAATATACATTAGATGATTTAAGAGAAGAATTTAATAACTATAAATTAAATACAAAGAATTTTAAAGAACTAAAAGCACATGTTCCAGTAGAAATCGCGGGAGTAAAAATATTCCCAGTAAATTTATCACATTCACTACCAGATAATTTTGGTTATGCAATATATACCAAGGATGGAGTAATCTTCTATGCAGCGGACTTTGTAATAGATCCATTAATGAAAGGGCCATATAAAACAGATATTGGTAAATTAGCGTATATTGGAAAACAAAATGTACTATGTTTACTTACTGAATCAATGTATTCAGATATTCCAGGCTTTACAGCTCCTAAACATCGTATATCAGGACTAATAAAAGAAACATTAAATAGTACTGATAATCGTATTATATTTAATATATTAGATTCACATTTATATCGTATTCAAGAGTTATTTAATGAAGTATCAAAAACAGATAGAAAAGTAGTAATAATGGGTAAAAGACTTAAAAGAACAATAGATTATGCTATAGAAAATCATTATTTAACAGTAGATACAAATATAATTGGAGATCTATCAAATATAAATGATAAGAGAGTAGTAATATTAAATGCTAATGAAAAAGAAAAACCATACTACAATATGATGAAAATAGTAAATGGTTATGATAAATTTATTAAACTAGGTGAAAATGATACAGTATTCTTAGCAACACCTATCTATGAAAATAGAGAGAAGACCTTCTATCACTTATTAGATGAGATAGCAAAAACAGGAGCAGATGTAGTAACATTATCAAAGAAAACATCACTAGCTTGTCATGCTTCATCTGAAGATCTTATGACAATGATAGATTTAATGAATCCAAAATACTATTTCCCAATAAGAGGAGAATATAAAAATCAAGTACAAAATGCAGCCCTAGCGGAAAAAATAGGTATACCAGTAGAGAATATACTATTGAAAGAAAATGGCGATGTAGTAACTTTTGAAAAAGGAATATTAACAGATAATTTTTCAAAAGTTGAAGCAGGTTCAATATTAATAGATGGAGATGCTGGTGAAGATATTGGTGAAGTAGTGCTAAAAGACCGTGAAATACTATCAAATAATGGTATCATGATTATATCAGTAACATTAAATAAACAAACAAAAGAAATAGTATCAGGACCAGAAGTATTAACAAGAGGATTTATATATGTTAAAGACTCTTATGATTTAATAAAAGAAATCAAAGAAATATCAAAAAATATAATACTAGAAAATACTGAAGGTATAAAATACATAGAATACAATAAAATAAAAAATAGTATTAGAGATGAGTTATCAAAATACTTAATAAATCAAACAGGTAACAAACCAATGATAATTACAGTAATGCAAGAAATATAGACTAGTTCTATGTTTCTTTTTTCTATCTAAAATAATATTGACATCATTTTTATAATGTGATAAACTTTTGCCACATAATGAAAATTTGAAAAAACGAAATTTTTTGGGAGGGTTTTAATGAACGAAATAAGGGCAAAAGAAAATATTAAAATAGAAGATATGATATTTGAAGTACGAGGTAAACAGGTGATGTTAGACTCTGATTTAGCATTACTTTATGAATGTAAAAATGGTACAAAAGAAATAAATCAGGCAGTAAAAAATAACCCAGATAAATTTCCTGAAAGATTTTCTTGGAAGTTAACAGAAAAAGAAACAAAAGAATTTTTGGTCAAAAATTTTGACCAAAAAATAGAAACTAGAGGCGGAAGATATAAAAATCCAAGAGTATTCACAGAACAAGGTGTAGCAATGCTTAGTACAATATTAAAGTCTAGTGTTGCAACCAGAACTAGTATAGCAATAATGGATGCCTTTGTAGAAATGAGAAAATATATATCTAATAATTTGTTAGAACAAAACTATATAAATAAAATGGTATTAAAGCATGACGAAGAAATAAAATTACTACAAGATACTTTCTCAAAATTTGATACATTTAGCAATGAACTGTTTTTCGAAGGTCAAATATATGATGCACATTCTTTGCTATTAGATATATTTAATAGTTCTAAGAAAAGTATAATAATAATAATAGATAATTACATCTCGAAAGAACTATTAGATGTATTATCTAAAACAAATAAAGAAGTAACGATACATACTAAAAATGTAGACAATAACTTAATTAATAAATATCAAAGCCAATATAATAATATAACAATAAAAATAAACAATTCATTTCATGATAGATTCATAATTATAGATAATAAAACACTATACCACTGCGGCGCATCCTTTAAAGACTTAGGAAAGAAATGCTTTGCAATTAATAAGATAGATAACACACAAATAACAAAAGATTTACTAAACACCATATAAATATAAATAATAAATATAGAAAAATAGGTTATTTTAACCAATAAAATAAAAAAACTATTTCATTTTATATTTTTTTTTGTTATAATGTAGAAGAGGTATGATATGAAAAAAGTATTAATACTGTTGTCAATATTAATATTATGTGTAGGATGCAGCAGAATTGATAACATTAAAAATAAAGACTTAATTGTGGAATCTGTTATACAAAGTAAAGATAAAAAAGCAAATACTACATCACTTGGTTATAAATATTATCTTCCTATGGGAGTATCAAAAATATATGATAAAGATTATAATCAAAAATTTAAAGTAGATGATAATTACATATATCTATATGCTGATATAGTAAGCTACTACTATAAAAATAAGTTAAATTTTACAGAAGAACAATCTGATGCATACTACTATAAAGAAATAAATAATAATGATAAAACAGGCTATATAAAAATAACAAAAGAAGAAGATAAATATTATATAAAAATAATATATAATTATGCTAAAATAGAATCATATGTGAAAATGACAGAAATAAACAAAATTCTTACACATAGTATGATTATATTAGATAGTATAGATTATAATGACACATTAATAAAAAATATCATTGATGATGAGTATTTAATGGGAGCGGACAAAGAATATAAAATAGACAAACCAGAAGATGCTGAAAGTAAATTCTCTGAATATCTAAGCGAAGATGTGCAGGAAGAAGAATATGTGCCAGAATTACCAGAATATTAATAGGACATATCAAAGTATAAAAGAAGGAGAGAGAACATGAAATTTTTAGATAAAATAAAAGACTTATTCTCTGATGAAGAAGAAGTAATAGAAACAAAGGAAATTGAGATAGAAGAGGAACCAGAAGAAGAACATAAACTTCCAACATTTATGAGAAATAAAATAGAAGAAGAACAAAAGAGGGAAGAAGCAAGAAAACAAAGAGAAATGCCACTTAGACAAGAATCACAAGAAATGATAAGTGATAGAGAGATAGTAAGAACTAGAAGTAATAGTAATTTTTCATTTCCTGTAGATATAGACGAACCAGAAATTCATCCAGTATCAAGACCTACTTACAGTAATCAAAATGTTCTAGAAAGAGAAAGAAAAGTATCAGATTTATACAGTAAGAAAGATGAACCAAAACCTAAAAAATTCAAACCAACTCCTGTTATATCACCTGTATACGGAGTATTAGATAAAAACTACACAAAAGATGAAGTGAAAGTATCAGATGAGAGAACTTACGAATTACAAAGACCATCTAGAAAAGTAGATTTTGAAACAGTAAGAAATAAAGCGTTTGGAAGCTTAACTGATGATATTAGAAATAATCTATGTGAAAACTGTGAGTTATATCAAGAGGTAAAAATAACAAAAGCAGCAGATCTTAAATTAAGAAGTGATAAAGGCGAAGAATTACTAGCAGACATCAAAGAAGATATTACATTAGGAGATGCAGAAGATAATTATTTTGATTTTGGAGTGGACTATGAAGTGCCTACAAGAGAAGATACTTCATCTGTAAAAATAACAAGAACAAAAGAAGTGGAAGAAATCAAAATAGTAAATCATAATGATGAAGAATCAGTAGCAGAAAAAATAGAAGTAAAAGAATCTCCAAAAGAAGATACTCATGAAGAAGTAGAAATCCCAACTAGAACTTCATTGGAAGCAGATTTAATAGATACAAAAGAATTTGAAAAAATAAGCGCTGATGAAGAAATGGCAGATAGCATATTAGAGGGTTTAGATGATGTTACTGAAGAAAGTAGTCCTGAAAATGACATATTTAATCTAATAGATTCAATGTATGATGAGGAGGAAAAATAATGACTATAAATGAAGTTTTGCCAGTAATTTTATATATTCTAGGTTCTGTTTTATTAGTAGCATTAATAGTATTAACTATAAAACTAATAATAACCATGAATAAAATTGAAAAAGTAGTGGATAATATAACTGTTAAAGTAAAAACCTTAGATAAATTATTTGAAGTAGTAGGATTAGTAACAGGAAAAATAACCGCAGTAACCGATAGAGTAGTAGACGGTATAGCTTTATTAGTAGAAAAATTATTTAAAGGAAAAGGAGATAAATTAAATGAGTAAAAAAAGTGGTTTAGGGAAGTTTGCTCTAGGAGCAGGTTTGGGAGCGGCTCTAGCATTACTATTTGCACCTAAAAAAGGTTCTGATTTAAGACATGATATCAAGAAAAAAATTGATTCATTTATGTCTGATGTTAATAATTTAACAATTGCAGAAATTAAAGAAGAGTTTACAAATAAAGTAGAAGAAATAAAAAAAGGTATCGAAGACTTAGATAAAGAAAAAGTAATGAAGATGGCTAAGAAAAAAGGTGAAGAACTAAAAGAAAAATCTAATGAATTAGTAGAATTAGCTAAGGAAAAAGGAACACCAATACTTGAAGGAATAGCAGAAGATCTAAGAGAAAAAACAGTTTCAGTAGCCAAAGAAGTAGTAGCAAAATTAGAAAAGAAATAATCCGTTGTGATTATTTTTTTTAGAAAGGATTGATATAATGAAAGCATTAATAACCGGAGCATCTTCTGGTATGGGAAGAGATATGGCTAAATACTTATTAAAACTAAACTATGAATTATTATTAGTAGCAAAGGATAAGGAGAAATTAGATAGACAATTCATTGGCTTCGAAGACAAAGTAAAAACATATTCATACGATTTAACGAAAGAAACAGAGTGCATTAAATTATATGAAGAAGTAAAAAAAGAAAAAATAGATATCTTGATAAATAATGCTGGTTTTGGTGATTCAGGTAATTTTACTGAAACAAATTTAGATAAAGAATTAGAAATGATAGATTTAAATATTAAAGCATATCATATACTTACAAAGTTATTTCTACAAGATTTTGTAAAACGAGATTATGGAAGAATATTAAATGTTGCTTCAATTGCCGGATTTATGCCAGGACCATATATGGCTACATACTATGCAACTAAAAACTATATAGTAAGTTTGTCACTTGCAATATATGAAGAACTAAAGAAAGATAATTCAAAAGTAAAAATATCAATATTCTGTCCAGGACCAGTAAATACTAATTTTAATAATGTAGCAAATGTTAAATTCAACATTGGTGCACTAAGTAGTGAATATGCAAGTAAGGTGGCTATTGAAGGAATGTTTCAAAACAAATTACAAATAATACCCTATAACATGAAAGTAAGCCACATATTAAGTAAGATTGCTCCTACAAAATTAGTTTTAAAAGCAATATCACTTATTCAAGAAAGAAGAAGTATTTTAGTAGAAGAAAAGAAAAAGAATTTTGACAAAGAATAAAAAATATGATATCATTTATGCATCCAAAGAGAACTAGTAAAAAGTAGTAAATACTAGAAAGGAGATGCCAAATATGAGTTTTACATCAACAGTTAAAGATGAAGTGACGAGAATAGAAACAACAAAATTAGAAAATATATCAGAACTATCCGCTATTGTAAGAGTAGCAGCAGACCTAAATGATACTATTAATATAACCGTTGAAAATAATGCAGTAGCTAGAAGAACGTTTAAACTAATAAAAAACATTTATGGAATAACACCTAGAATAACAGTACGAAATAAAAAATTAGGTAAAGGGCTTACATATATTTTAAATATTCAAAATAACAACAAAGAAATACTAGAAGATCTTTCTGTATTAGATAACAATAAATATCTAAGTGTTCCAAAAGAATATCTAATATCAGATGAAGATGAGTTGAGGGCATATCTAAGAGGAGTCTTTCTAGTATCAGGTTCAGTAAATGATCCTAAGACATCTAGGTATCACCTAGAATTCGTTTTAGATACTAAAGAGTATGCAGAGTTTATAAACAAACTTCTAAATAGCTATGATTTAAATAGTAAAGTAATAAAAAGAGAAAAAAATTATACTGTGTATATAAAGGAAGCTGAGAGAATATCTGATTTTTTAAGAGTAATAAAAGCATTTTCTGCTGTTATGTATTTTGAAGACATAAGAATATATAGAGATCACAAGAATATGACTAATCGTCTTAATAACTGCGAACAGGCTAATACTGATAAAATATTCATGACTGCTAGTAAACAGATAAAAGATATAGAAAGATTATATGAATTAGATGTAGTAGATATGTTAGATGAAAAATTAAGAGAAGTAATAGAATACAGGATGAAGTATAAAGAAAGCTCACTGCAGGAATTAGCGGATATCATATCTTTAGAAACAGGAACAGAAATAAGTAAATCAGGTTTAAATCATAGATTTAGAAAAATAAAAGAAATATTAGAAAAAATAGAAAGTAAAAATGAATAATACTTTCTTTTTTGTTACATATGAGCCTAGGGTCTCATTAGAACTTTTGTAAGCCTAAGGTCTTTCAAAAGAAATTTTAAGCCTGTAGTCTTAAAATTTATATATTTTTTTATAAATTGTCAAAAATTAGTTGACATATTATGTAAAATGGTTTACAATATAATTGTCCAATAGATAAAATATCATAGCAATAACCAAAAACCAATAAAAAATATATATTAAATGTTCAAATTAATTTAATATATATAGTGATATTTTAATATATCTTGGTTTATGGTTTGTTATGATTAGTTATGGGTATTAAGGCAGAGGCTTTAATTCTTATCTAGTCATTGGATATGCATATATGTTTGAGAGAGAAACTCATAAGATAAGAAGCTATTTCTTATTAACTGACATTAATTTGAAATAGTTATTCATTCAAACTTGAGAATGTACTGTTTGTCAGGCAGTACATTCTTTTATTTTGAATAAAATTATGTTATACTGTTGAAGAGGTGAAGTAGTAAGTGGTAAAGGAGTTATTAAGTCCAGTTGGAAATAAAGAATGTTTATATGCTGCGATTCATAATGGTGCAGATGCAGTATATTTAGGTGGAAAACTATTCGGGGCAAGAAAATTTGCCGGTAATTTTACTAAAGAAGAATTAAAAGAGGCTATAGATTATGCCCATCTATATGGGGTAAAAGTATATGTAACAGTAAATACAATAATATATAATAATGAAGTAGAATCACTATTAGAATATGTAGATTATCTATATCAAATAGGAGCTGATGCTCTAATTATGCAAGATATTGGAATGATCTCTCTAGTAAGAAAAAAATATCCTGATCTTGAAATAAATGCATCAACACAAATTCATAATCATAATAATGATGCTATTGAATTATTAAAAGAATTAGGAATAAAGAAAGTAGTATTAGATAGAGAATTATCATTAAAAGAAATAGAAAAACTAGATAATAGCATTGAAAAAGAAGTATTCATCCATGGTGCTTTATGTAATTCCTACTCAGGATGCTGTCTTTTCAGTAGTCTAAACGGAGGAAGAAGTGGTAATCGTGGTGAATGTGTTCAGTCATGTCGACTACCATATAAATTATTAAAAAATGATAAATACATAGATACTCCAAACACATATCTACTTAGTACTAAAGAATTAAATACCACAACTAGATTTGAAGAACTAATGAAATCAGATATCACAAGTTTCAAAATAGAGGGAAGAATGAAATCACCATCTTATGTTGGATATATAACGAGAATATACCGTAAATTAATGGATAATTATTACCAAGGAAAATCACTAGAATTAACAGAAGAAGAACAAGATAATCTAAAAATATTATTTAATAGAGAGTTTACAACGGGATATTTATTTAATGATAAAGTAATGAATATAAAATCTTCAAATCATCAAGGGTTAGAGATAGGTAAAGTCCTTGAAGTAACACCAAAAAAAATAAAAATAAAACTAACTAAAGCTCTATATCAAGAAGATGGAATAAGATTTAAAAATAGTGGTTTAGGTATGATAGCTAATATGATTTATAACGATAGAGATTTACTAGTAAATAAAGCATTTAATGGTGATATCATATACTTAGACAATAAAATTAACTTAAAAGAAAAAGATATTCTTGTCAAAACATCAAGTGCTTATTTAGAAAAGCAAATCTTATCAGTAGAAGAAAAGAAAATACCAATTATTATCAAACTAAAAGATAATAAAATAGTATTTATAGATGATAAAAATAATAAAATAGAAACCACTGTCGAAATAATGGAAGCAATAAATAGACCTACTACCAAAGAGGAAATAGAAGAAAAATTAACAAG
>JAZTXT010000078.1:0-6684 GCA_045636525.1 Bacilli bacterium
CTATTTCTTTATTTATATCCCTATTTTTATTAACAAGTAATTCTCTATTTCTAATTACTTCTTCAAGTTCATATTTTATCGATAATGGACTAGTTACCTTCCCTGTAGCACCACCAGTAAGCGATCCCCCTACATTAACTACCTGTCCATCTAAAGTAACGATCTTATATTTCTTATTTATCTTATTACTAATAATATTCGCAGTATCAATAGAGTCTACTACTATCACATTACCAAGTACATTACTAATAATATTAGAATATTTATTATCATAACTAACTAAATTACTAGCAATATCTATAAATCCTTCTTCTCTCTCTATTATATCCATAACATCACTAGTAATATTTCTTCCAACTATCACAGAAATAGGATAAAAAGTAGCTCTACCCAAATTATTATTCTTTAAGTAATATATGAGTTCCTTTGCAATACTTGGAGTATCTACAACTAAATATGAACTTGCACCTCCAAGAGCAGTACTAACTGCTGTATTATACTTACTATCAGTTTCAATTAAACTAGATATAATATTATGTACTCCACTAAATTTAGGATTATCTAGTATTGCCTTAACAGGTTTAGGAAGAGATGTATTATTATTTAAACTATTCTCTAAATACTCTTCTTTATATTTATAACTATCAATATCTCTATTATTTCTAATTATTATATTATTTAAATTATCCTTCTTATCAATAAAAGATGTACTCTTACTAACCAAAGTATTAATAATTTCATTAACACCATTTATTTTCTTATTAATAACTTCTATATCATTAATATAATTATTTAAAATATTCTTAATATTTAATATTTCTTCTTTTATTACAATAATATTATTACTAATCTTACCAGTCTCTTCTTTATATTTATTTCTCTCTTGTAATAATTTAATATCTGAAGTAACCTTCTCTTCCATCTTAGATAATTCAATCAAAGATACCTGCTTAGTATTTATTTCATCTCTTATACTTTTTAACTTATCTTTATATTTAAGTATATCTACATCATAAGTACTAGTATTCGAAAGATTCTCTGATATTTCATTTTCAAGTTCCTCTATTTTCTTTTTACTTTCTTGATATTCAAAATTCAAATCAGATATACTCTTAGCAATAACAGCTACTTCTATATTAGAAAGTCTGTCCTTTATTTCAATATATCTTTTAGCCTTTTTAGATGCTTCTTCAAGTGGACCGACAGTAGTATTAAGTTCACTAATTATATCATTTACTCTATTTAAATTTTGATTTGTTTTATCTAATTTTCTTAAAGCTTCTTCTTTTCTTCTTTTGTATTTTAAAACACCAGCAGCCTCTTCAAATATAACTCTTCTATCTTCTGGTTTATGAGATAGTATTTCATCTATTTTACCCTGACTAATTATATTAAAACTCTCTTTCGCAGTACCAGATTCACTAAGAAGATCTGCTATATCTTTAAGTCTAACTCTTTCATTATTAATATAGTATTCATTCTCACCAGTTCTAAAAGCCATTCTCTTAATAGATACTTCATTAAAATCAATTGGTAATGTTCTGTCTTCATTATCAAATACTAAAGTAATTGAAGCGGAATTAAGTGCCTTTCTACTCTCACTACCAGAGAATATTACATCAAGTGAAGAATCACCTCTAAGTGACTTCATAGACTGTTCTCCAAGTACCCACCTAACAGCATCCACAATATTAGACTTACCAGATCCATTTGGTCCTACTATACCATTAATATTCTTACCAAACTCAATAACAGTTTTATCAGCAAATGATTTAAATCCATATGCTCTAAGCTCTTTTAAATACATGTACTTCACATCCTACCTATACCTAAGTATACTATATTTTTAAAGGAGTTGCAAGAAAAAAAGTCATAATTATCTTTCACAAAGTAACTATTTACGGTTAAAACAGTAACTTACCAACAAATTATAGGAATATATTAAAACATTTCATAATCTTTCTTCCTTTACTATTAATTATTATTGTCAGCAAACAATATAATAAAAAGATTAAAACAATATAAAAACAGACCAAAACCAATACGATTTCAGTCTGTTTTGTGTACTTTAATTAATTTAACTTTAAATAGTAACTTTACACATAAATATAAATTACAATAATTTTCTATTTAGGACAAGTAACATATTCACTACCAGATGAATCAGGGCAACCTGCAGTAGGTTTTGTACAAGTTAAACTTTCACTTGGTATATAACAATCATAACTCTTAGAATAATACCATCCATCAACAGATGTCAGATAAACAGATACATGATTATCTTCAGCTATTCCATCCCTATTTACATCATGACACCACGGGAAAGTCGCCTTTGGAGAACTATTATAATCTGGACTACAATAACATATTGTACCATCATATGAAAAATACAATTCTTTTATAACCCTTACGTTATTAACTGTTAAATTTTTTAGAACATCATTTATATAAAGATTACTTTTAATAATAGTACCGCTAGAATAATTACTATTTAACTGATTATAATTACAAACTCCAGCAGTTGTACAACTAGAAATATGATAAACTGTAACTTTTCGATTAGAATCAACAGTAAATCTAACATTATCCTTTTCCCATACAGCATATAACGTTATATCATCACTTCCATTATGTGTAAATGAGCCACCAGGAAAATAACTAGCACTAGTTGCTAAACTATCTGTACTCCATCCTAAAAATATATAGTTTTCATGTGAGTTACAAACATTTGTTACAACACGACTTGGAATATCATTACTTAATGTTGTAGCAGAACCAATAGTAGCTGTTTGAACACTAGGAGCGCCACTTCCACCATTTGCATTATAAGTAATAGTATAGGTATTTTTATTTAATATTGCATAATAACTGGCATTACTATCTACTTGTTTCAATGTACCCACATTCCAACTACTATTAGTTGCACTACTATTTGTATTCCATCCTAAAGCAGCATATCCAGTAGGTGCTACTATACCAGGAGATGTTATACTGCAGCTATCAGTACCGCCTGCTATACAATATTTTTCTATATATTCATTTGTACTTCCATCAATACTTGATGCACCATTTTTATAAAATTTTACTGTATATTTATATATATTAAATGTTTCTTCATCTTCTTTATAATTATTACTTCCATCATATATTCTTGTATCAATTTTTACTATATTATTTTCATCAGGATAAGTAATATTTATCTCACTTTCCTCTATTTTATACCAAGTATTTTCAGTTATTTCTTTAGTATTACCTGTACATATATATTTATTATTTTCTAGTGTACATACCTCAAGATCTATATTTGAAGTTCCAGCCACGCTAGAATTAAAATAATAACCAGGATTATTTATACTATTTCCATTTGTATCTTGTCGATTATAATTTATAGTTATTTCATTTTTATTCTGATTAAATATTGTATTAATAAAATCACTTGTCACATAATTTCTATTTCCATCAGCTAGTACACTAGCCCCATTATTTGTATTCATATATATCAATACATAATAATCTTTATTGTTTTTTAAATTACCTAATATACATTTATTTTCCTCTATTAAACCTTCTTTATTAACACTACTACTAGATTCACCATATAAACATTTATAACCACTTACTCCAGAATCTGCAGCACCCGGACTAAATGGTATTTCTATTTTATCAGTATAACTATTAGATATCCCTATAACAGGATTAGTATAATTTTCACCATCTATATCTACTTGTCCAGTACATATCTTGTTATTTTCATCACCTATAATATCAGACACTATTTCTTCTTTTTCTACCGCTAAAGTAACATTATTTCTTTTTACTATAACATAAGTATTTTTTGTTATATTTTTATTTGATATAATACCATCCTTATCTAGTAAACCCTTATTCATAAGTTCACCTACGGTAACACAGAAAGCATCATAATTATTAGTTTTCTTCCAAGAAGAACTCTCAACTTCAGTACTATATATATTAGCAGCATCTTTTATACTTTTTTCACTTATAGCTGTAGCTTTCTCTTCAGAATTATTAATTATACTTACTATTCCAAAAACAGATAAACCTACAACCAATGCAATTATTACAATAGTAACCAAAAGTTCTATTAATGTAAATCCCTTATTATTTAGTTTCATACAATCACCTATCATAAATAAATTATATAATAAAAAAAAGAAAGTAGCAAGTACTTTATATCCTAACCGGATTAAAATCAACTTCTACTCCTATTTTATTATTTTGCTTATACATATTATCAATAAATTTTAGAGCATCCATAAGTCTATCATCATTACGATATTTTATTATTATTTGATAATGATATACATTATTAATTTTAAATACACTAGCCATAGAAGGACCTAATATTATTGTTTCTTTATCCAAATTATTTCTTAAATAATTTCCAATTTTATTAGACTCTTTTGACCCTAAATCATAATCCTTAGTAGATATACCAACCAATATCATATAATAATACGGAGAATATTTAAGTAACTTTCTCATTTTCATCTCTTCCTTATAAAAATCAATATAATTATGTTTCTGTGATAAAGTAATACTATAATGATCAGGATTAAATGTTTGAATTATAACCTCGCCAGAAGACAGTCCTCTACCTGCTCTTCCAGATACTTGTGATAATAATTGAAAAGTATTTTCACTTGCTCTAAAATCCGGTGAAGAAAGTGTTGTATCCGCATTAACCACACCAACTAAAGTAACTAGTGGAAAATCAAGACCTTTAGCTATCATTTGCGTACCAATTAATATATCATATTTATGCTCACCAAAATCATCTATTATCTTTTGATGTTCTCCCTTTTTACTAGTAGTATCAACATCCATTCTAATAATTCTAGCATCATATAATTTATGTAGTTCTTCCTCTAACTTTTCAGTACCTAAACCATAATCTTTTATATTATTACTACCACAATTAGAACAAGTATTTCTAAGAGGAATAGAAGATGAACAATAATGACACTTCAAATTATTACTTGTTTTATGATATGTATATGATATATCACACTTAGGACATTTTTCTATATATCCGCATTCTTTGCAACTAATTAAATTAGAATATCCTCTTCTATTTAGAAGGAGAATTACTTGTTCATTCTTACATAGTTTTTCCTTTATTTTTTCTTTTAATGATCTAGATAATATAAAATTACCCTTTTTTACTTCATCTTTCATATCAACTATATTTACTTCCGGAAGATGAGATACTCCTACTCTACTTGTTAAAGAAAGAAGCCTATATACTTTATTACATGCTCTTGCAAACGCTTCTAAACTAGGAGTCGCAGACCCCATAAGTACAGGACAATTATGATATTTTCCACGCCAAATTGCAATATCCTTTGCATTATATCTAGGATGATTTTCTTGTTTATAAGATGATGTATGTTCTTCATCAATTATAATTACTCCAAGATTTTTAAATGGCACAAAAATAGCACTCCTTGTTCCTATAACTATTTTAGCCTCACCACTAGTTATCTTTCTATATTCATCATATCTTTCAGCATCACTGAGACGCGAATGTAAAACAGAAATAATATTACCAAATCTCGATATAAACTTACCAACTATTTGAGGAGTCAAACTTATTTCAGGTACTAACATAATAGCCTCTTTACCTTCTCTAATCGCATTCTCAATAACTGCCATATATACTTCTGTCTTACCACTACCAGTTACCCCATATAATAAATAAGTATCACTTATACCAAAAGATGAAGTAACCTCTTTTACAATATTATTTTGCTCAACAGTCAAAGGAACTTTCTTATAGTTACTAATACCTGTATAAACAAATCTCTTTTCTTCTTCATATACAATTTCAGCTAAATTATATTTTAAAATAGTATTTATGGTACTAGACATTTTAGTAATCAAAACATCTCCTTCTTTTAATTTACATAGAAGATTAATCTGACCTTCATATCTACAATTTTCAATATACTTATCTATCTCTTCTATAGTTTTTATACGTCTTAAATATTTATTATATTTTATTTTTATATTATATTTTATCTCAGCCTTTAAAGCCTTAGGAAGCATCACTTGATAAGCTGATACCAAAGAACATAGTAAATTATCACTCATATATTTACCTAATTTTAACATTTCTTGATTCAAAACAGGATCCTCATCAGTCACATCAATTATATCCTTTATCTTAGTTTTATCATACATGATATTATTGGTTATATTAATAACAAAACCTTCAAGTATCATCTTACCAAAAGGAATTTTTACTCTAATACCAACTTTAATTTTATCTTTAAGGTTATCAGGTACATGATATATATAATTTTGATCTACAGCCTTAGCACCTATTTGAGTTAACACCTCTATGTACATCTTAACCACTTCCTTAATTGTATTGTATCAAATTTCAATACAAAAATCCATTAATTACATCCACTTTTTCTTTATTAAACATATAATTAATCAAAAAGAAATTAAACTATAATCAAAAAAGCATATCAAAATATCATATAGTTAAAAGATTTAATGCTATTCTTACAAAATATTGAAGTTCAAAAGAAAGAAAAATAAACAAAGAAACCTAATTCTTTGTTTATTTTATATCCATCTACTATTAGATACATTAAGTATTTCAACATTCTCATATTTATTAGTATAATCTAATATTTTCTTTATTAATCTTCT
>JAZTXT010000079.1:0-5474 GCA_045636525.1 Bacilli bacterium
TCAGTAATATTTAATTCTCTTATAACATCGTAATATAAATCATTATAATTACCACTCGTATCTGTAAATATGTCTCTAGTTGTTATGGTATTAACTATTTCATTTTCTCCATTATTATCAGTTACTTCAATTATTATACTATATGTACTAGCTACTGTATATAATCCTA
Source organism: Bacilli bacterium (assembly GCA_045636525.1). Classification (GTDB taxonomy): domain Bacteria; phylum Bacillota_I; class Bacilli_A; order RF39; family UBA660; genus CAG-302. The sequence goes on from JAZTXT010000079.1 coordinate 170, forward strand.
CTAATAATATTAGTAATATAAGTACTACTACTTTTCTTTTCATTTTTATCACCAGTATTAGTATGAACTAATATTTGGTATTTTAAACTTATTTTATACAAAATTTTTAGTACCTCATATACTTGTAAATGATTTAGAGGAATAACACTCTGTGATATGATGGTGCGCGAAGCAAGAGTAAATAAGAAAAAAGATAATACTTTTTGTGTATTAACTTTTTATTTTTTTTCTTACTCTTACTTTTATTGGCGATTCTATGGTTTTAACTTCAAATGATTGTAGTTCAATAGGTTTATCAATATTTTCAACATTTTTCTTTTTAGGAAAACTATTATTTTCCGCTTCATCATCTAATTTTAGAAAACACGGTTCAATTCCCGCATTCTTCAATACATTAAAACAATCTCTTTCTTCATCTACATTATCATTTGAAATACCTGTTACAACATTTGGAGTTATTTTACTATCATTTTTCTTATCATCATCTAAATCAAGAAAATACGGTTCAATTCCAGCAGTTTTTATTACTCTGAAAACTTCTGTTTCATCAACAACTTTGTCAGTTGAAAGACCTGTTATAATTCTCGGAGTTATTTTTTTTAGTTTTGATTTTGGTGCTGAAAGTAATACAAAAAGTACTGGTACACCCAAAATTGCTATGAAAAATACAAATACCATATTAATCACCTTCTTTTTTGTTTTTAAATATTATAGCACTTTTTTTAAATATGCAACACAAAAAGATAATACATAGTGTATTACCTTTACATTATTAATCCTCCATCTACTCCGATAATCTGACCGGTAGTAAAATTTGATGCATCGCTAGCTAAATATAAATAGATTCCTGCTAGATCTTTCGGTTCTGCCATTTTTGCTAGAGGTGTCATTCTAAGTAGTCCAGCTTTCATTTCTTCTGATACGTTTTCTTTTACCATATCTGTTCCTACTACACCAGGAGAGACTGCATTTACTCTTATATTATACATTCCAAGTTCTTTTGCTAATGATTTTGTTAGTCCATTTATAGCGAACTTACTGGATGCATATGCAGATTGGTTTCTACCACCATAAGTTCCTACCATAGAACTAGTATTTATTATGCTTCCTCCAGTATCTTTCATGTATTTTACTACTTCTCTTGTTAGAGATACTACTCCAAAGAAGTTTATATCAAACATTTCTCTAAATTCTTCGTCAGTAGAATCTAGTAGTGATACATTAGATGTAATACCAGCATTATTTATAAGTACGTCTATTCTTCCCCATTTATTTATTACATCTTCTACTACTCTTTTCATATCTTGAGAGTCTTTCATATTTATTCCTACCGGTAATAAATTATCTTCCTCTATATTTAATTCTCTTATTATTTCTTCTTTTGCTTTTTCAGCATTTTCTAGTCTACTACCACATATTACTACTTTTGCACCACTTTCTGCAAAGTCTCTTGCAATAGCATTACCTATTCCACGACTACTTCCTGTTATTAGAACAACTTTATCTTTTACTAACATTTTATTCCTCCTTTACTTTATAAGAATATTATAACATCTATCATTATATTATTACAACAATTAAAAAAAATTTATAATAAATAATTTTCTTCTTTTACATAGCTAATTCTATTAATTTATCTAGTAATTCTGAATATTTATATCCTAAGTGTTCCATTAATTTTGGATACATACTTATTTCTGTAAAACCAGGTAAGGTATTTATTTCATTTAATATAATTCTATTAGTACCATTTTCTATAAAAAAGTCTACTCTCGATAATCCCTTGCAATCACATGCATGATATGCTTTTATAGCTTTAATTCTTATTTCTTCCATAATATCATTTGATATATCCGCTGGTATCACTGTTACTGATTCTTTGTTTTTATATTTTGAATCATACGAATAGAATTCTCCTGTGGATAGTACTTCTCCTACATAACTTGCTTCTACATCGTCATTGCCAAGTACTGCACACTCAACTTCTCTACCTACTATTTCTTCTTCAATTAATACTTTATCATCGTATTTAAATGCTTCTTCAACAAATGTAATTAGTTCTTCCGCGTTTTTTGCTTTTGATACTCCTACTGATGATCCTTGATTTGATGGTTTTATGAATACTGGATATTTTATGTAATCTTCTACTATACATGCTAATTTATCTTTATCTAAAATATATCTATTAAACTTTTCATCTATGTATATATAATCATTTTCTTTTTTTCTTAAATACATAGATCTTGCAACATCAATTCCACATCTTTCAAACATTATTTTAGCATATACTTTATCCATACATAAAGATGATGATAATACTCTGCAGCCAACATATTTTTTACCAATTAGTTCTAACATACCTTGCAGTGTTCCATCTTCTCCATATAGTCCATGTAATACAGGAAATACTACATCTATATCATTTAAGAATTCAATTATATTATCTATTTTTTCTAACTCTTTTATTTCTTCCTCTAATTTTAATGGTACAATACTTTCTACATCTTTTGTATAATGATAATATGTACCATCTCTATCTATATATATTGGATATATTTCATATTTTTCTTTATTTAAATTTGATATTATACTAGTAGCTGATACCATAGATATATTATGTTCACTACTTTTTCCTCCGAAGAGTACTGCTAGTTTGATCATTTACAACACTTCCTTTTCATTTAATTATATTTATATATTATCATAAATTTAACCACTTAAATATATTTACTATTTAAATTGTCACTTTTTCTATAAAAAAAGAATAAAGTTCATTATGAACTTTATTTTTACTATATTTATAATATATGGCGTCCTCGGGCAGAATCGAACTGCCGACCTATCGCTTAGGAGGCGATTGCTCTATCCTACTGAGCTACGAGGACACAATATAATTATACCATGACTTTTGTGCTTTTTTACAAAATATTAAAAAAAGAAAATTATTTTTTTCTTTTTCTATACTTAAGCCTATTCTTTATTATATTTTTATATATTCTATATGAATCTTTTATAGCATTAAAATGAGAACCAGAATTATTATCTATATATATTGTTTCTATTTCAACTTCTTTTATTTCTATTTTTTCAATAGCACATTTTAGGAGTACATTCATTTCGTATTCAAATCTATTACCTTCTATGTCTATGAGATAATCTACTAATGTATTATTAAATACTCTAAGTCCTGACTGTGTATCATATACATCTAGACCGGTAGCTAACCTATATATAAATCTAGTTATAGCGTTTCCTAATTTACTTCTAAGAGGTGTATTATCGTTTCTAATTCTTTTACCAAGTATTAATACTTTTTCATTTACATCTATTTTCTTAATTAACTTTTTAGCATCGCTTATAGTATGTTGTCCATCTGAGTCCATTGTAACAACAATATATGGTTCTTTAAAATTATCTTTTATATATTTTAAACCTGTCTTTAATGCATAACCTTTTCCTTTATTTGTTTCATAAGAAATTACATCTGAATATTCTTTACACTTATCAAAGATATTTTTATAAGATAATCCGCTTCCATCATCTACCACGACTATATTTATTTTTTCATTTGAAAGATTGTTTACTAAATTAATTAACTTATTATCTGGTTCATATGATGGTATTAATATAATTATTCTCTTATTCATTTTACATCTTCCTTTACATTTAATTATTAGAAAAAAAGAAAAGTTTTACTTTTCTTATAAGAAATACTTAGTAAGTATTAGATAGATTGCTACTAGAAGAATTGCTATTCCTAATACTAAGAAAAATATTTTTAATCCTGTATGACTTTTTTCTTCTATAAAATCATCATCTTTTTCTACATCAAAATCTTTTTTAGAAAAGTTAAATGAACCACTATAAAAAGTTTCTCCATCTTTTATACTTTTTATCATAGTTACTTCTTCTTTTACTATAGGATCTGTTACAACTGTATTCTCATTACCTTTTAAATCCATTAATATATCAAGTGGAAGTGAATCAGTATTACTTACACTATCCTTTTTATTTGTCATAGGAATAGATACTTCCATAGCATCATCACTATTTGGAATATTTGCTTCTTCTAGGTTTGTTAAAAAGTTGGCATTAATTAATTTTTTATTACTTACTGCATTACTTCTATTCACTTCATTTTTAGCATTTTCTAAAAGCACATTTATATCATATATTTTTTCTTTTTGAGGTTCTTCTTCTATTAAAGGTTTCTTATATGTATTAGTTCTTTCGAGTTCTTTTACTTTTCTATATTCATCTCTACTAGAAATAATTTTCTTTAAACCATCTAAATCTATTTCATTAGAATTATCAGGAACTGGTAAATTTTCTAAATCTGATATTGTATCTGCTACTTCTTTATAAAGTTCTCTATTCTTTTTACTTCTTTCAAAAGTACTTAAATCTTCTTTATAATATTTTTCCATTCTACTTTCCATATATCATAACCTCTACTCTATATATATAATATCATATTTTTTATTTAAATAAAAGAAATTATTTGATTTTTGTTATATTTTTGATATAATTAATAATGAAAGGAAGTTAGATAAAGATGGAATTAAAAGTTAATAAAGATAAATGTATCGGATGCGGAATGTGTGTTAGTACACTTAATGAAGTATTTGATTTTGATGAGGATGGCCAAGCAAAAGTAATAGAGACTCCTGTTAAAGAGGAAAATGAAGAACAAGCAGCAGAACTTGCAAGCGATAATGGATGTCCTACTGGAGCTATTGAAGAAGTTTAATACTTCTTTTTTTTATTAAATAACAGTATTAATTCATTTATTTTAATAATATAATATATTGGTGAATTAAATGAATTATGAAAGAATTAAATTAGACTATACTAGTCTAGAACCAGTAATTGATAATCGTACTTTAGATTTACATTATAATGTACATTATCGTAATTATACAGATAAACTTAATAAACTTTTAAAAGAATCTAATTACAGTTATAAATATTCAGCTGCATTTTTAGCGCAAAATATTAATATTATTCCTCTTAATTATAGAGATGAAATTTTATTTAATTTAGGAGGATACTTAAATCACACTTTATATTTTTATAATTTAACTGATAAAAAAAAGGAAGTACCTCCTAAACTACTTGATGAAATAAATAAATATTTTGGATCATTCTCTGAATTTGAAAATGAATTTATAGATATGGGAAAAGACCTTAAAGGTAGTGGTTATACTTTCTTAGTACTTGATAAAAATAACAAACTTAGAATTATAAATATGTCTAATCAAGATACGCCTTATTATTATGGTTTTATACCTATTATGACTATTGA
>JAZTXT010000080.1:0-18817 GCA_045636525.1 Bacilli bacterium
AAAATGTATAATGGAAATATTACAGAAATGTTAGTTCTGTTCCATGAACTAAATCATTTTAAAACAAAAATTGATATAATCAAAGAGGAAACGAGTTATAACTTAATACAAATATTAAAAGAAATACTTTTACGAAGAGCAATTAATCAAGATGAAAAAAGATTAACAGGAACAGCGGAAGATCAATATTATAAATGTAATTATTCTGTATATCGTGAAGAAAATTATGTAAATGTAATGGCGATAACAGATTTAAATCTTTTTATAGAAAAAGTAGGTATTGGATTAACACCTGAACAAACAAAGAAACTTTATGAAATGCTTTCAACAAGTTTAAAAAACTATACAAATAATAATAGAAATTTTACTTATGTATTAACATATAATAATTATCATATGAACTTTGAAGATGCATTTGAACCAGAATTTAAAAGACACCCAGAATGGTTAATACACTTTCCTTTACTTCAAACTGAATACTATAAAAATGAAGAAGGAAAAATTGTAAAAAGAGGGGTTGAAGAATTGAAAAATCTTATTTCTGAAGAAAAGAATATAAAGAAAATAGAGTTTATTAAGTATTTGATAATGCATAGATATGGAACTAAACCTAATGAAAAAAAATGGAAATAAAAAATTAGAAGATGCCTCTAATATTACAAACGATAATAATATAGAGGATATAAATCATAACCGTAAACAAAAATGTTAAATATATAATCATATTCGGTTGATTAAACAACAATAAAATGATATAATTATATAGGAACATTTGGTTACTGAGTGTCTACCTCCAATCTTGAAAAAGAAAGGAGGTGGTTGTATGAAGAAGAGAGAATTTGTAATTCGTCTTTTCAAACAGATCATCACCATTTTACTTCTTTTATTACTAATAATAATTGAAATAAAAAAATGACACTTACCATAAGGTAAATGTCTCACCAATTTAGGTAGACATTCAGTACTGCAAACTGAATGTTCCTTTTTTATTATATGAAGTTTCCTTCATCTGTATACATAATAACATATTTTTAAATAATTTGCAAGTATTGACTAAAAGCACTATTTACTATATAATTAATTATGAAAGATGTGATAAAGATGAATAAGAAAATATTGTTATTAATATTGGCTATAATATTTGTTATAATGCCTTTTACTAATGTAGAAGCTAAAACATTAGGTAATCTTAAAAGTGAACTAAAAGAATTAGAAAAAAAGCAAAAAGAGGCAGAAAATAAAAAGAATTTAACAGAGTCTGAAATAAATAATTTAGCAGATGAAATAAGCAAAATTACTGCGAGTATTGAGAAGACAAAAGAAGACATAAAGAAAGCAGAAGAAGATATTGTTAAAAGTGAAAAAGAAATAGAAGAAAAAAGAGCAGAAACAGATGAACTTCTTAAATTTCTTCAAGTATCATCAGGAGAGAATGTATACTTAGAATATATCTTTGAAGCAGATTCTTATACAGATTTTATATATAGATATTCCGTGGTATCACAGCTTACTGAATATAATAATAATTTAATGGCAGAATTAGAAGACTTAGTAGAAACATTAAATGCTAAAAAGACAGAGTATAACAATAATAAAAATTCATTAGAGAAAAAAAGTGGCGAGTTGACATCTAAAATAGCGATATTAAGAGCAAATTTAGAAACATATAAAGAAGAAGGAACCACTATTGAAGATGACATCAAAGACATGAAACAAAAGATAAGTGAATTAGAAGATATTGGTTGTAAAGATAATGAGGATATAACTACATGTGGAAGATCAAACGGTATGATAAATGCAAGAGGTTGGAGTTATCCGTTAGCATGGGGATGTGTAACAAGTGAATATGTTGGATTTGGATATAGACCAGACTGGTCAGGATCAGTAAGTGGCCATCACGGAATAGACTTAAGTTGTGTGGTTGAAGGAACGACAGTTTATGCTGCTGCCCCAGGAGTAGTTGAAAGAGTTGTTTATGAGTCAAATTGCGGCGGTAATATGGTTTGGGTATATCACATGGTAAATGGACAACCTTATACAACAGTATACATGCACTTACTATATATTTCAGTATCAAAAAATCAAACGGTAACATCAAGTACCAAAATAGGAGGAGTGGGAGGAGGCTCGACAAGATCATACGATACTTGCACCGGCGGAACACACTTGCACTTTGGTATGGCTTATGGTCATAATGCATATGGATTTAATAATTACTCGTTCAATCCAAGAAATTTATTCAGTTTCCCAGCACCATATGCAGGATATTTTAGTAGGTAAACAAAGGGTTGACTGTAAAAAGTCGCCCTTTTAAAATAGGAGGAAAAATATGAACGGACTATCAAGACATGAAGTTGAATATAGAAAAAATAATGGACTAGCAAACAATGAAAAAATAAAGTATACAAGAACCCCTAAACAAATAATATTATCAAATGTAATAACACTCTTTAACTTTCTAAATATAGCACTAGCGGTTCTAGTATTAACAACAGGTTCAGTTCAAAATATAACATTTATAGGAACTATAATAGTAAATACTATAATTTCAATATATCAAGAGTTAAAAGCGAAAAGAATACTAGACAATATTAAAATATCACAAAGTGATACCGTAACAGTAATAAGAGAAGGTGAAAAATTACAAATACCAAAAGAAGAAATAGTTATGGATGATCTTTTATACCTATCGTCAGGAGACTCAATCTTGGTAGATTTAGAGGTAGTAAAATCAAGCAATCTTGAAGTAGATGAATCAGTAATAACTGGAGAATCTGATGCCATCATAAAAAGAAAAGATGATAAAATAATGTCGGGTAGTATGGTTACAAGTGGTTCAGCTTATGCTAAAGTAATAAATATAGGAAAAAATAGTTATGCTAATAGATTAGTAAGTGAAGCATCTTCTATAAAAGACAATTCATCCTACTTGCAAAAAACAATAAATAGTATATTAAAAATCATAACAATAATAATTGTACCAGTAGGTATATTACTATTTATTACACAATATTTTTATAGTCATCAAACATATAGTGAGGCAATACTTGGTACAGTTGCAGGAATAATTGGTATGATACCTGAAGGATTAGTACTCTTAACATCAGTAGCCCTAACAGCAGGAGTTATTAAGATGGCAAAAGAAAATGTTATAATTCAAAAACTACATGGAATAGAAGTACTTTCCTGTACAGATATATTATGTTTAGATAAAACAGGAACTATAACAGATGGGACTATGGAAGTAGTGGATACTGTAGTACTAAACAATAAAATAAATCTTGAAGAAATAATAGCTAATATAAATACAGAAGAAGGAAATAATTCGACAGACATAGCATTAAAAAATAAATATGGTATAAAAAATAATTTAAATGTTACAGATAGAATGCCTTTTTCATCTGCTAAAAAATGTAGTATTACTGAAATAGATGGTGTCAAATACTATCTAGGTGCATTAGAATACATAACAGATAAAAAAGTAACAGACTATACTGAATTAAACGAATATATTAAGCAAGGTTACCGTATCATAACATTATCAAGAGGAAATGAAAATGAACTAGAAGTACTTGCATTCATAATAATAAAAGATAACATAAGAGAGTCCGCTGGTGATACATTAAGATACTTCAAAGAGCAAGGAGTAGATATAAAAATAATATCAGGAGATAATCCTGTTACAGTATCTAATATACTAAGACAATTAGAATTTGATGGATATGATAAATACATTGAAGGTAAAGATTTACCTAAAGATTATAAAGAGCTAGTGAGTGTTGCTAAAGAAACAGTTGTATTTGGAAGAATGACACCAAATCAAAAACAATTAGTAATAAAAGCATTAAAAGAAGATAATACTGTAGCTATGATAGGTGATGGAGTTAACGATATATTAGGATTAAAAGAAGCTGACTGTGGGATAGCATTAGGAAGCGGCGTCCAGGCCGCTAAATCAGCAGCGGAAGTAGTACTAACTACAAGTGATTTTTCAGTACTACCTAGTATTGTAAATGAAGGAAGAAGAGTAGTTAACAACATTAAAAGAGTAGCCTCTATGTACTTAATAAAAACAACATACTCACTTATGTTATCATTACTATCAATAGTACTATCATACGAATATCCATTCTATCCAATACAACTATCTCTAATAAGTGGTGTATGTGTAGGAATACCATCGTTTTTCCTAGCGTTAGAGCCAAACTATGCTAAGGTAGAAAAAGACTTTATAATAAAAGTATTTAGAAATGCACTACCTAATGGTATAACTGTTGTGTTAAATATATTTATAGTAATAATGTCCTGTGCTATATTTAAGCAAAGCTTTGAAGATTACCGTCTAGTAATAGTATGTCTAACAGGATTCATAACATTAAGACTCCTATATACAATATGTAAGCCACTTAATCTATGGCGTAATATATTATTAATATTCTGCTCAATTTCATTTTTTGAACTATTAATTTTACTTCCAGACTTGTTTTTAGTATCAAAATTTGATATAGTAAGTATTGTTTTTATCGCCGTACTTGGATTTGTGGATACTTATATCATAGATTTTATCGAAGAAATGTATGATAAAGTAGTAGAAAAAGTTAGAGGTATAAGAAATGAAAGAAAACAAAAAAGACAAGAAAAAAATAAATTGGCCTAGAGTATTATGGGTGGTAGGAATATATATAATTCTTCTCATAATACTATATCTAGTAATAGAATATAAAGTAAAATATGAAGGGTAGATGATAATATGTTTGTAGATGAAGTAACTTTAACAATCGAAGCGGGATCTGGTGGAAACGGCTGTATGGCCTATAGAAGAGAAGCGTGTGTACCAATGGGAGGACCATTTGGTGGATCAGGTGGAAAAGGATCAGATATTATATTTAAAGCAGATTCCGGTTTAAAAACACTAATAGATTTAAAATATCAAAAGAAAATAAAAGGACCAAACGGAGAAAATGGCGAAGGTAAAGCCATGAATGGAAAAGCAAGCGAAGACGTAGTAATAAAAGTACCAATGGGAACTACTGTCACAGATGCTGAAACTGGTAGCGTAATCGCAGACTTAACAAAACATGGAGAAGAAGCTATAATAGCTTATGGTGGTAGAGGAGGAAGAGGTAACGTAAGTTTAGCTACCCGTAATAATCCTTGTCCATCATATGCAGAAAATGGAGAACCAGGAGAAGTCAGAAAAGTAAAAGTAGAACTTCGTATGATCGCAGATGTTGGACTAGTAGGTATGCCATCTGTTGGTAAATCAACAATACTATCAATGATATCAAATGCAAATCCTAAAATAGCAAGCTATCACTTTACAACATTATCTCCAAATCTAGGAGTAGTAAAGACAAATGATAATACCTTTGTAGTCGCGGATCTTCCAGGACTAATCGAAGGAGCAAGTGAAGGAGTAGGACTAGGACACAAATTTCTAAAACATATAGAAAGAACAAAACTAATAGCACATGTAGTAGATATGTCAGCGGAAGAAGGAAGAGATCCTTATGAAGATTATGTAACAATAAGAAATGAACTAGAAGCATTTAGTCCAAAACTTCTTACTAAGAGAGAAATTATAATAGCTAATAAAATGGATGGAGAAAATGCTAAAGATAATCTTAAGAAATTTAAAGAGAAGATAAAGAATGAAGAGATATATGAAATTACCGCTATTATAAATGAAGGATTAGATAGTGTAATAGAAAAACTATCACAAATGACTAAAGAGATAGAAAGAGAAGATTTATTTGAAGATGAAAAAGTAGAAAGTCATGTTCTATATAAATTTAAAGAAGAAAAACCATTTACTATATCTAAAGATAAAGATGTCTTTGTAATAAGAGGAGAAGTTATAGAAAAACTATTTAGAATGACTAACTTCAATACTGAAGAAGCATATGAAAGATTCTCTAATAAGATTAGAAGAATGGGAGTAGATGACGAACTTGAAAAAATGGGTATCAAAGAAGGAGATACTGTTAGAATATTTGATTTTGAATTTGAATGGACTAGATAATTGGAAGGGTAATACCTTCTTTTTATTGTTTATCTTGCATTCGGCTACTCGAACTCACTATGTTCGTTCTCCATATACTTCTAGCATCGGTGCCATTATCAAGATGACATGTTATGTTAAAAAATCGATAAAAGTTCTTGAATATAAAATAAATTCATGATAAAATTAATACATAAAGTAGAAAAGGAAGGTGACTCTCTCATGACAAAAATGACAAAAAAATACGTAAACTCCATGTTAACTAGGGGGGGGGCTTGTAAATTATAATACTTTACATATAAATAATAATAAAATTAAAGACTATGAAATAACTGGTTTAAAGACTAGTGATTTTTCATAGTCTTTTTATGTTATCTAAAAAAGGAAAGTGAAGATTATGGAAAAGAAGATATCTGTTAAAAATTTATATTTATTAATGATAATATGTATTGGTTTGATATGTCTAGGGGTAGGTTCTACTTATGCTATATTTACTACTAGTGCTGAGATAGAAAGTCCTATTACTTTAGTATCTAATCTAACTTATGATAGTAATATTATTGAAACTATGGAAATTGAAGTACCCGCTGGAGAAAAAATTACTAGTACACTTAATATAACCAATAGTAGTGGTACAGCCCTTAATTATATTACTTGGTATATAGAAGAAGGATTAGATATTTCTGTAGGAGCCTCTAGTGGTACTCCTATTGGCAGTTTAGAAAATGAAAATAGTGCATCAGTAGTTGTAGAAGTTAAAAATAATGGTACTTCAGAAATTGTTGTTACTTTAGGAATTTCTTCAGGAACAGGTAGTATTGTTCTTGGGGATAATATGACTGCTATAGGAGAAATAAACTATCTTATGGAAGTTACTTCTAGTCAAACTGAAACATCTACATTTTTAAGAAGTACAATAGCAAGAAATGAGATATCATCTATAACTTTTGTAGATAACAACATAGTACCAGAAGGAATGACAGGAGTAGATGTATCTATGAATGAAGATGGAACAGTAATGTTATGGTATGGTGATAAGAATAGTAGTGATCTATATGATATTTATATTGGAGGCAAAAACGAAAAAGTATATATGTATTCTGGAAGTTATTTGTTTCAAAATTTAAGTAATTGTACATCTATAAATTTTAATGATCTATTAGATACATCAAGTGTAACAAATATGAGAGGAATGTTTGAATTAAGTCATAACATAGAACAAATAGATGTAAGTAACTGGGATACAAGAAATGTAACAGATATGAGTAATATGTTTAGCTTATGTACAAATTTAACTACAATATATGTATCTGATAAATGGAGTACCACAAGTGTAACGAATTCAGCCAGTATGTTTGCTAATTGTACTTCACTTGTAGGTGGAAAGGGTACTGTATTTGATGCTTCTCACAATGATAAAGAATATGCACACGTTGACGGCGGCACTGCAAATCGCGGTTATCTTACAAAATGTATTTCTCTTACTTACGATAATGTCCTTCCAGGCGAGACTGTAGAACCGCAGCTAGTTATAAACAACAAGGTTTATGAGGGCTATACAAGCATCAAATACGAGGTTATATCCGGTACTGAATTTGCTTCTATAAGCAACAGCACTTCTGGTGTTATAAGTGGTAATGCAGACGGTATAGCTACCGTAAAAGTAACCATAACAGCATCCAATGGAAGTGTTATCACGGTTACTGCAAGGGTCGTAGTTGGAAAACCAGAATTGGAGAGTATCTCGGTAACCACTGCACCGACAAAAACCCAGTATAATATAGGTGATCCATTTGATTCTACTGGCATGGTTGTCACAGCCACATATACAGATGGCACAAAAGTTGCAATAACAGACTACACTTATTATTCTAAATCTGCCGACGGATGGCTTAATGAAGACGATACCTCCATTACTATTACTTATACAGAAGCCGGTGTGACAAAGATAGCAACACAGGCAATTGAGGTGGGATATATTCTTGTCATTAGCGGAACCTCCATCTCCCCAGATTATGAGTATCTTACTATAAATGGAATAGTTTATACCTCTCCTGCGAATGTTCTTGTTGCACCGGGCACAGTCTTTACGTTCAACTATGTAGAAAGAAGTGGCACAATGATGTCGTACTATGCAAATGAGTATACAGCAACTGGGCCAATGTCACTGCTTTACTTTTCCAATAGCAACTCATACGGCGACAAATTTTCTAGAATATTTGCTCTTTCTGCTGTTGACTTTGTAACCACGCCGCCTCATAAAATAGGCTACGAAGTAGGCGAATCTTTTGACCCCACTGGAATGGTTGTGACACACACTTACGCAGATGGAACCAAGGAAATTGTAACTGACTACACCTACTCCGAAATATCAGTTTCAAACAATAAGGAAGTATTCCAAATCAGCTACGAACGAGATGGAACTACCTATTCAACCAACGTAAAAGTTCATGTTAATTATGTTTATGAGGAAGAGGAAGAGGATACATGCTTTGCGGAAGGCACTCTCATTACATTAGCAGATGGAACTCAAAAGCCTATCGAAGAAATTACTTATGAGGACAAGTTGCTTGTTTGGGATTTTTATGCTGGAACATATGCAACCTCAACTCCGTCTTTCATTGAGGATGGCATGCGTTCTAACCATCATGTTCTAAATCTTGAATTTTCAGATAACACGGTAGTTCGAGTAACAGATCAACACGGTTTCTTTGATATTCAGGCAAACAATTTCGTCTTCCTTAATGAATCGAATGTGAACTCCTATGTTGGTCATAAGTTCATAAAAGCCGTTGGAGATGGCACGTATGGTTCTGTTGAACTGATTGGATATTCCGTAACAGTTGAAGATGTGAAATTTTACACTGTTATGACGGCAATTCATAACAATTGTATTGCGGACGGAATGCTTACATTAACACCGCCGCCTGCAGGTTTTGATGGTTGGTTTGAAATTTTTGAAATTGGCGAGGATATGAAGTATGACGAAGTTAAGATGCAAGCTGAAATTGAAAAGTATGGTTTATATACTTATGAAGACTTCTCAGAATATATAACTTATGAAGAATTCATTGCCTTTAACGGTCCTTATCTTAAGATTTTGGTTGGTAAGGGCGTGACAACCTTCGATCAGATACTTGATTTGATTTCAATATACGTTCCTGATTAACAGAGATAACATTCTCACTGGCTCTTAACTACGACATATCATTTGGATCCCGTGTCGGCTGACAAGGGATTCTAAGTCGAGCCTATGAAAGAATCTTACGAATCTGAAACCAACAGCGAAGATTCTACAGATAAAGGCGATGAAAACATTGGTGATATCCTTGCTAGCTTTAACCAGGCTAAAAATTCCGACAAGCACGACAGTGCACCCTTGTAAGTAAAAGCGAAGAAAACTCTTGAGCAAAAGGATAGTTTCCTAAATGGGAGCTGTCCTTGTTTCATACTGTATTTTAGAGAAATAATAATGCTTCTTTTTACTGTGTAAACAAACAATTTTATCCAAAGATGTAAATTTTTCATAACAAATTTATTATATTTATATTTTAAAAAAATATTTTTTGTGGTAGAATATATTATAGGTAGGAAAGGTGGTAACATATGGATAGTGTCTTATTAATTACTTTATCTGCTATTGTTTTGACGATTATCCTTATAATTATTACTATTTTCATTATTAAAAATAATCAGAATAAAAAGTATAAAAAAGAGATAGAATATTTAGATACAGAAAAAAATAGTTTACTTGGAGTGCCTGTACTTAGTGAGATATCAAAAGTCAAAGAATTAGTTAAAACTGATAACTTAAAAGAAAAGATGGATGACTGGGATTATACTTTCAAATTAATCAGAGACGAAAAGATACCTTCACTTACAGACTCTATATCTGATGCTGACTTTTTAATAGATAGAAAAGAGTATAGAGAGGCTACTAGAAAAATAGCTGGTATTGAGATGGAACTTAAAGTTCTAAAAAAAATGGCTGAAGACTTACTTGAAGAAGTAAAAGTAATAACAGAATCAGAAGAAAGAAATAGAACTTTAATAACAAAATTAAAAATAGTATATAGAGAAGGGCAGAATAAATTTGATAGAACAAAAAAAGAATATGGTGAAGTAGCAGTATTTGTAGAAGATGAATTTGATAAAATAGATAAGTTATTTGCAGAATTCGAACGTGCTATGGATAATAATGACTATGTTTTAGTAGAAAAACGTATCAATTTATTAGAGGACAAAATAACTCATATGGGCAAATTACTTGAAGATGCTCCAACTATAGTACTTATGGCCACAGTAATGGTACCAAATAAAATAGAAGAAGCAACAACATACTACTATAGAATGCAAAGAGACGGTTATCCATTAGATTATCTTAATGTAGAGTATAACATCAAAGAAATAAGAAATAAAATAGAAAACATTATAAGTAATTTAAAGAATTTAGAAATGGGAGATTCTCTTATTGAATTAAAAACATTTATGGATTATTTTAATGGATTATATAATGACTTTGATAAAGAGAAAGAATGTAAGGATATATTTAAACAAAATATTAAAGAATTAGGATATCGTATCGATAATATTAATAAAATAGTGAGAGATATATACCTTCAAATAGATGATATCAAATACAATTATAATTTATCAGATAGTGATATTAATAAATTCAGTTTATTAAATAAGAATTTAGAAAAGATAAATAAAGATTATAAAATATTAGTTGATCAAGGTAAGATGAGAACTTTTGCTTATTCAAAATTAGTAGATGAATTAGATGGCTTATCATTAAAATTATCAAGACTTCAAGATGATTTAGATTATCAACTAAGATCAATTACTAGTATGAAAGATGACGAAACAAGAGCAAGGGAGCAGTTAGCAACAATTGAAGACTTGTTAAAAAAATCAAAATATAAACTTAAAGATTATAAAATACCAGTAATTCCAAGTAGTTACTACATAGAATTATCTGAAGCACAAGATGCTATTAGAGAAATTATAAAAGAACTAGAAAAGAAACCAATAGTTATAAAGATATTAAATATCAGGGTAGATACAGCAAGAGACTTAGTATTTAAAATATATAATAAAACAAATGATATGATAAAGACAGTTAGTTTATCAGAAGAAATGATCATGTATGGAAATAGGTATAGAAGTAGTTATGAAGAAATAGATATTGCTCTTACAAAAGCAGAAGAATTATTTAGAAGAGGAAAATATAAAGAATCACTTGATTTAACAACAAAAAGCCTAAGTTTTATTGACAAAAATATTACAGAAAGAATAAAGTAATAGTTGCAATTTAAGGTAATTTGTGTTATTCTAAATTTAGAGTAAAAGGGAGGAAAAAGAAATGGAAGCAGTAGTAGATTTTTTACTTGAATATTATGTGTGGGTTTTAGTTGTACTAGTAATATTATTAATTACAGTTATAGGTTTTTTAGTAGATACAAAGAGAAAGAAGAAATTGAGAGAAAAAGCAGATAACACTGAAAAAACATCAAATGTTGAAGCAAATAACTTAAATAGTAACATGAATGATATGATGCTAAATCAAGCTATGAATATGAATACATTTGATCCAAATATGAATCAAAGTATGAACATGAATAGCTTTGGTGATAATATGTTCAATCAAAATATCAATAATTTTGACCCTAACATAAATTTAGGGATGAATAATTTCAACAACAATTTTGATAATAACATGAATAATGATATAGGTGCAGTGTCTATGAATACATTTGATCCAAATATGAATCAGGGAATGAATAACTTTGGTGACAATATCAATAATATGCCTAATCCAAATTATAATATGATGAATCAAAATGATATAGTAGGAAATAATAATGGTAATGGGGAAAACTTTTTTGTACCTACTTCTGAGCAAATACCTGTATTTGAACCAGGGAATGTAGTAATACCACATCAAGTAGAGTCAACACCAATCATGAACGTTAGTACACCAGCACCTGTAATAGAACCGATTCCTGTACAAACAACAAATATGAATATGGTGCCAGATGCAAATATGAATGTTGGAGTAACACAAGTAGTAGAAACTCCAAGCGTAGTAGTAGAACCAATACCTACGCCAACAATGATGCAAAATCCAAATATGAATGTTGGAGTAGCACCAGTAGCGGAAACTCCAAGCGTAGTAGTAGAACCAATACCTACGCCAACAATGATGCAAAATCCAAATATGAATGTTGGAGTAGCACCAGTAGCGGAAACTCCAAGCGTAGTAGCAGAACCAATACCTGCGCCAACAATGATGCAAAATCAAAATATGAATGTTGGAGTAGCACCAGTAGTGGAAACTCCAAGCGTAGTAGCAGAACCAATGCCTGCGCCAACAATGATTCCAAATCCAAATATGAATGTTGGAGTAGCACCAGTAGCGGAAACTCCAAGCGTAGTAGTAGAACCAATGCCTGCGCCAACAATGATTCCAAATCCAAATATGAATGTTGGAGTAGCACCAGTAGCGGAAGCTCCAAGCATGGTAGCAGAACCAATGCCTGCGCCAACAATGATGCAAAATATCAATAATAATATATCTGGAGTACAAGATCCTAATCAAATTTTTGGAATGCAAATGACTCCAAATAACCAAATGCCAGTAGCAGGTAATGATAATTGGCAATTATAAATTTAGGTATTACCTAAATTTTTTCTCTAAAGAGGAGGTATTTAAATGAATGAAAATCAAGAATACAATAGTGAAAATATTAAACCATACAAAGCAACAGGTAATTTAAATACCGCTATTGGAAATCCAAGTGTAAATATAAATGATACAATGAACATTAATATTCAAAATATGTCTACCAATACAGTAAATACTACTAGTAGTCAGAATAATCAAAATTCGATGCCATTAAGTAGTCTACAAATGCCTATGAATAATGGGATACCAGTTAACAATAGTGTTAGCTTAAATAATAATATTAGTACAAATAATATAGCGACTAATATTACAAATACACCTGTAAGTAGTCAACCAGTTAATAATCAAAATAATAGTTTTGTAAAAAAAACATATGTTACTACTGATAATAAGCCAAAAAAAAAGAATATCTCATTACATTTTGGATCAGAATTTAAAATTGTCCTTTTAATAATGGTTATTCTTTTAGTATTTGTGTTTTTATTACCAGTGATTAGTGATATGTTTGGAGGTTATTAACGTTAGATAATTTAATTATCATATCAAAATTATCATCGTTAGCCATAATATTTTTATGCACTTCATTGCACTTAGTACAGTTATAAATAATTTTATAACTGTTTTTAAATTTTTCTATTGCAACAGGTTTCATAAGTCCAAGACATTTATTTTCTCTATCACCAGGATTTATATCTAAATGTTTAGAATATAAACAAAAAGGACAATGATCCCTAGCAGTATACCCTAGTTTACTAACTTCCATACCACAATTTTCACAAATAAAATTTTCATCAATCATATTAAACTTTTTCATAAAATAATTATATCAAAAAAAATTATAAATTACAAATAAAAACACCTAATTAGGTGTTTAATAATAAAATGGTGGATATGGTCCAAATGGAGGTGGTCCGTATGGAACTGGGTAAGGTCTTGGTCCAAAATTAGGAGCAAGTAGTCCACCAGTAATTCCACCTAAAAGAAATGGCCCTAAAAAGCCGCCACCAAAGAATCTATTCCCACCAATTGGTCCAAAACCAGGTCTTCCTGGAAATCTTCTGTTATACATAAAAGTAGTCTCCTTTCACTATATATTATATTAAAAATCACTTTCTGTGTGAAAGACTTTATTTATTTTTAAATTTTTGATATAATTAATACACGGAGGAAATTATGGATCAAATAGTATTTAAAAGTGATGATTTGGTAGTTATGAATTTACTTAATTATTTTATTACTGAAGAAAATTATAATCCTATGATAATACATGGAATAAATAATGAAATATGGCTAGAAAATTTAAATAATGAATATAAAATAGTAAGAATAGTTTCACATCATATTCATAATAAAGAACAGCTAGATTTTGATAAATTTAAATTAGATAGAGTAGTAAGTCAAGTAAAAAAGAAAACACTATCATTTAAAGTAAAAGTTTTAAATATATATACAGATATCGAAGATGATAAAATATTATCAGAAGACGATGTTCATATTTCAAAAGAGAAAGATATCGATAATCCTAAATTAACAAATATATTTCCTAATATAGTGGAAAAAACAGAAAGAAAAGAAAATGGAATAGAGTATTTTGTAAAGGTTACAGATAACATAAATAGAAAAAATGAAAAGAGAAGTAAAATAGCAGAAAAAATATTCTCATATAAAAAGCCAATTATAACATATATAATAATTGCATTATGTGTATTATTATTTGGTGCAATGTATATGTTTGGAAATGGTTCTGAAGACACACTTACATTACTAGTTTTTGGTGCTAATCTAGATGTCCTAGTAGAAAGTGGAGAATTGTATAGATTATTTACTTGTATGTTTTTACATATTGGAGTACTACATCTAATATGTAATATGTATTCATTATATGTTATAGGTAAAGAAGTAGAAAGTTTATATGGAAAATTAAAATTCCTAATAATATATATACTAAGTGGTATAAGTGGAAGTATTTTATCGCTTGCATTTAATGAAAATACAATATCTGCTGGAGCATCAGGAGCTATATTCGGACTACTTGGAGCACTATTATATTTTGGATATTACTATCGTACATATTTAGGAGCCACAATAAAAAGTTCAGTATTACCAGTAATAATATTAAACTTAATAATAGGATTTTTAAATCCAGGTATTGATAATTCAGCTCATATAGGAGGATTAGTCGCAGGCGTGCTTACGTCAATGCTAGTGGGAGTTCCAGATAAATCAGGAAAAAGAGATAGAGTAAATGGAATAATATTAACAACTATATATATAGGTTTTATCATTTACTTAGCATTCTTTAACTAAATAAATATAATTAAATAAAGAAGTATTTTAAAGACAAAATATTTCTTTTTTTAATTATTTATGCTATCATTATAATAGAGGGAGGCTAGATTATGAATAAACCAGTACGTATTAGTAGTAATAATAAAATTAATTATGATATAGAAATGTATACAAAACCAGAAGAAATATATGTTCCACTAGAAAATAAAAATGGTATCACATATAAACATCTAGTAAAAGAAGGAGACTACATCTATAAAGGTGGAGTTGTAGCTATTAATGAAAATATCAATTTTCCAATACATAGTTCAGTATCTGGATATGCAACTATTGGAAGTATGAAGTTAATAGGTACAGGAAAAAAGATAAAATGTGTAGTAGTAAAAAATGATTTTAAAGAAAAATATGAGAAGAGTAAATTGAAGAAAAAAGAAATAAGCTCATATTCAAAAGAAGAATTTATTGAAGCATTAAGAGAAAATGGTATAACAGGACTAGGAGGAAGTGATTTTCCAACATTCATAAAATATAATACTGAAAATATCAAATGTCTTTTAGTAAATGCTGTAGAGTGTGAACCATTCATATCATGTGATAAGGCTGTTATTCATAACTATGCTGAAGATATCCTTGAGGCAGTAGATAACATAATGGAAATAATGAAAATAAAAAAAGCCTATATAGTTATGAAAGAGACTAATGAAGATAGTATAAATAATATTAATAAATATATTGGAACATATCCAAATATAAAAGTAGCCTTAGTAAAAGACGCTTATCCAAATGGATGGGAGAGACTAGTAGTTAAAAATGTACTAGGTATAGATTACGATAGATATCCTAGTGAAAAAGGAATAATAGTAAGTAACTTATCTACTATATATTCTATATATGAAATGTTAGAGTATAATAGACCTCTTACAGAGAGAGTAGTTACTATAACAGGGCCTGGTATTAAGAAAAGTAGAAATGTCAAGGTTAAAATAGGAGCTCTTGCTAGTGAAGTAATAAAAGAACTTGATGGATATCAAAATATAAAGAATCCACTATTCATTGCGGGTGGTCCTATGATGGGAAATAGCCTTCCAACTGATGAAGTAATAATCACTAAAGATATAAATTGTATCTTAGTAATTGAAGATCATTTTGAAAAGAATTTACCATGTATTAAATGTGGTAAATGTATGGAAGTATGTCCTGTAGGAATATATCCAGTATTAATAATGGAAACTAGAGATGATGTAGACAAGGTAAAACAGTTAAAACCAGAAAAATGTATAGAGTGTGGTTTGTGTTCATTTACTTGTCCATCAAAAATAGAAGTAAGAGAATTTGTTAGAATAGCCAAAGAGAAGGTGAATAACAAATGAAAAAATTTAAAACAAGGGAAGGAAACTTTATGAAGAGTAAAAATAGTACTTCGAATATGATGTATACAGTTTTAATAGTCTTAGTACCATTTATAATCTTTGGTACATTTAAAAATGGTATATATCCAGCGGTTAAAGGTTATGGTAATATATATACTGTATTTAAACCACTTTTATATATAATTATTCCTGCTTTAGTATGTTTATTAGTAGAATACTTATATTACTTAATAAAGAAAGATAAAAAGAGTTTTTCTGAGCTATTTGGAAAATCTTATGCAGTATTACCAGGAGTATTTTTAGGACTAATAACATCTATAAATACACCTTTATGGCTTCTTATTTTAGGAGCAGTTATAGCAAGCATATCAAAAATGATCTTTGGTGGTCTTGGTAAGAATAAATTAAATCCAGCACTAGTTGGTGCATTATTTGTAACAGTAATATTCTCATCTTTCTTAGGAGGCTACTTAAACCCATATGAAGCAGATGTAATAAGCTCAGCCACACCATTATCTAATATGACAGCATCTAGTTATCTAGTAACATATGATAACTTAGTAAGTCCATATGGAAGTTTACTTACATTCTTCTTTGGTAATATGCCAGGAGCTATCGGAGAGACGTGTTCCTTTTTATGTATTGTTGCATTAATATACTTAATATATGCTAAAGTAATAAAATGGAGAGTACCAATAAGTTATCTTTTATCAGTAGCATTAATTAGTTTAATAATATGTATAACTAAAGATATTGGGTTATGGTTTGTACTATTTAATCTACTTAGTGGTGGACTTCTATTTGGAGCGGTATTTATGGCAACCGATCCGGTAACTAGTCCTATGTCACATACTGGGCAAGTAATTGGTGGTATCTTGCTTGGAATACTTACGATGGCTATAAGATATTTAACAAAGCTACCTGAAGGAGTATTGGTATCTATATTAATATATAATGTAATAACAATATTCTTAAATAAATTAACTATAAAAATGTATGGTAAGAGAGTACTTAATACATCTCTAATAATAGGAGTAGCTCTATTATGTCTATTATCCTCATTTGTAATAGGAAAAAATATAATTACTAAAGAGCCAGATGATACATATAAGATAATATCAAAAGAAAAGATTGGTAATAATACAGTATATGAGGTATCAGGAAGAGGATATGCTGGTAATAATAGTATTAAGTTAAAAATTACATTTACTGGTAATGATGTAACTAATATTGAAGTATTAAGTAATCATGAAACATATATGGGAATGATATATGATAATGATTATCTTGATAAGATAATGGATAATCAAAATAATTTAGATAATTTGGATACTATAAGTGGATGTACTTATACAAGTAAGTATTTAAAAGAAATAGTAGAAAAAACTAAGAATGATTATAATAGGTAAGGTATACGATGAGTATATCTTTTTTTTGTTTACTCTTGCTACGCGCACCGAAATCTTTTGGATTTCTCCATATACTTCTAATTATATTAATTTTAGTATTAAAAATTGTACTGGTATTCATATTACATATAGCATATATTTTTTTATTTTGATATTGACTAAGCAACACTATTATGATAAACTTTTGCTGCATATTGAAAATTTGAAAAAATGAAATTTTTTAGGAGGTAATATGAACGAAATAATAACAAAGGAAAATATAAAAATAGAAGATATGATATTTGAAGTAAGAGGAAAACAAGTTATCTTGGATTCAAATGTTGCAATGCTTTTTGGTTATCAGACAAAAGATTTAAATAGGGCAGTAAGAAATAATAGAAATAGATTTCCAGAAAATTATTGCTTTCAATTAACAGAGGAAGAATATAAAAACTTGAGGTGCAATTTTTTCACCTCAAGTTCATCAAATAATTATGGTGGTAGAAGATATCTACCTTATGTATTTACGGAATACGGAATTACAATGCTTGCAGGATTATTAAAAAGTGAAATAGCTGTACAAGCTAGTCTTAGGATTGTTGATACATTTATTGCAATGAAAAAATATATATCAAATAATTTATTAGAACAAAATTATATAAACAAAATGGTACTTAAACATGATGAAAGAATAGCATTGTTAGAAAGTACATTTTCCAGATTTGATAATTTTAGTAATGAATTATTTTTTGAAGGCCAAATATGGGATGCTCATTCTTTGTTACTAGATATATTTAGTACCTCAAAGAAGAGTATAGTAATAATAGATAATTACATATCAAAAGAATTATTAGATGTATTATCTAAAACAGAAAAAGAAGTAATTATTCATACTAAGAATATTGATAATAATTTAATTAATAAATATCAAAGTCAATATCACAATATAACATTAAAAATAAATAATTCATTTCATGATAGATTTATAATTATAGATAATACAAATTTATACCACTGTGGTGCATCTTTTAAAGACTTAGGAAAGAAATGTTTTGCTATTAATAAGATAGAGGATATAAAT
>JAZTXT010000081.1:0-2884 GCA_045636525.1 Bacilli bacterium
ACTAACATTTTCTGCACCAGATAAATAATTAGAAATTAAATTTAAATCACTAGATAGTACTATTAACTCCATATCTTTAATATCAGTAAGTGCATCTATTATAACATCTTTATTAGACACTAAAACATAACTATCTTCATATAATAATATATCATTATCACCAAGATTTGCATTTCCATCTAATATTCTAAAAGCAACATTCCTTAAATTAGCCTCACTCTTAATTGAATAAGAAACCTTATTAAAATTAATACCATAAGAATTAGTAAAATCAGTAAGTAAATCAAATGCTACTCCTTTACCATTCTTACCATATATAGGAACATCATTATATATACTAACATCTAATATATTACTAGTATTGTCATTTATCCATTTTTTTTCCAAAATAGAAAAACTATAATCATCTTTACTATAATTCAAAATAAATATTCCAAGTAATACCACAAATATTATCCCAACTATTGTAAGAATAATTATTTTATTATTTCTCTTTTTCATATTTTACTCCTAACTTTTTACCCATGTTATACCATCTAAATCATGATGTCTATTACCTGTAATAACTGTATCCCCTTCTTCACCTTCCCACTTTAAAAAGTATGAAAAGTCATAAAAACCTAGTACCTCTTCCGAATAATTATCAAGAGTATTTGAAGCAATTACTTTAGCATCATTAGCACTAATATCACTTTTTAAAACAAGTGTAGTATAAACAATTTTACCCTGAATTCTTATACTAACATCAAGTACCATTCCGGTATCCATAACTTCTGACTCAACACTATCATAAGTTTCATCAGTAATTTTAACATCTTCAATACCTTCAAGTCTATTACCATATTTACCAGAAGAATTCCCGATAAGTAACTTAATAAATATAATTGTAATAAATACTAATAATACAAGTGTAAGCAGTAATACAATAACTAAACCAGTATTCTTTTTAATCCATTTTAACATTTTTTTCATTATTTTTCTCCTTCTTATCTAATACAATAATATTATACAATAAAGGATAATATTTATCAAGACACTATTATTTATTTTATTTTTTTACTATTTACATTATAATCACCATTTGTTATAATATAAATAGAATAAATAGGAGGCAAGTATGTCAAATTATATAGATTTTTTATTTCAAATAACAGTATGTTTTTTACTTAGTTCTTGTATCGGTATCGAAAGACAATATCGAAGAAGATTAGTAGGTCTTAGAACCATAATTTTAGTTAGTATTGGAGCATTCCTCTTCGTAAGATTCTCATATGCATTTCCAAATTCTGATATGACCAGAGTCGCTGCACAAGTAGTTGCAGGTATTGGTTTTCTAGGTGCTGGTGTAATCATCAAAGATAATAAATCAGTAAAAGGTTTAACCACCGCCGCTACACTATGGTGTGCAGCAGCAATTGGTGTCTTATGTGCAGCAAATTTACTTTTTGAAGCAGCAGTAGGAACATTACTAGTACTATTTACAAATATAGTACTAAGAACAATTAACAGCAAAATAAATGCCCTAAGTGGTAATATTGATTACAATATGTATTCTTATAGTATAATATGTGAAGAAATAGCGGAAAAAGAAGTATTAAAAACAATAAAAGACATAGCAAAAAAACACGAATCATTAATAAACAATATACAAACCAATGAAATAGAAAATAATCATGTAAAAATAGAACTAAGTATCGTTGATAGTTCAAGTAATGATTTCGTATCAAATGATATTATGCAGCGATTAGCAGGAAGAAAAGATATAACTTCAATTAGTTTAAATAAAAAAGATAAAAATATCGTATCAGATGAAGAAGAATTTTAAAAGAGCCACAAGGCTCTTTTTATATTTTAATAATATTAGATATTTTCTTAATAACCTTCTTCTCTATTCTAGATATATAAGACTGTGATATTCCAAGTAAATTAGCAACCTCTTTTTGTGTCATTTCTTTCTTACCATTAAGTCCATATCTAAGTTCAATTATTTCCTTATCCCTATCCGCTAGTTTATTAACCTCTCTATACATCAAATATTTATCAAGTTCATCTTCAATAGGTTTAGTTACAATATCCCCTTCTGTTCCAAGTACATCCTCTAAATGCAATTCATTTCCTTCCGCATCGTAAGATAGACTATCTTCAAAAGACACCTCAGTTCTTTTTCTTTTTGTCTTTCTAAGATACATAAGAATTTCATTATCAATACATCTAGAAGCATACGTAGCAAGTTTAATATTTTTATCATTCTGATAAGTATTAACTCCCTTTATTAAACCAATAGTTCCAATAGACACCAAATCTTCTAAATCAATTTTAGTATTTTCATACTTCTTAGCTAAAAAAACAACAAGTCTAAGATTATGTTCAATAAGTTTATCTCTTGCTTTCATATCTCCATTTAAAAATAAATTTACATACCTATCCTCTTCTTCCTTAGTTAGTGGTTCAGGAAGAACATCAGTACTACCAACAAAAAATAAATAATTTAACCTCTGAAATAACCTTCTTAATAAATTTAACATATAATCATCCTTTCACAATATCTTTATGTAGTATTACATCTACTCCATCAATTAACTTAGGACTATCAGAAAATCCCACTAGCACATCCCTATTGCATTCACTACCATTGATAGTAATTTTATTAATTCTAACACACTTTAAAATACCATCTCCTCCAGCTGTATAATATGGAACCAGTATAACATTATCTTCTCTCTTATACTTACTAGACACTAAAATAATAGGTCTCTTTTTATAAGGATCATACAAATTATTACCGGTATCCATAAACCCTATAAAAGATAATATCTTACCATCCTTAAACCATATGTCCACGTTATAATAATTATTATAATTATTTTTCATCTTCCTAATTTCT
>JAZTXT010000082.1:0-3731 GCA_045636525.1 Bacilli bacterium
ATTTCATTATATTTTAAATCTATATCATTTACCTTTTTACCATAAATAGCCCCTACTTCATACGCCATTCCTAATATACTTAAAAGATCTCCTCTATTTGCTGTTAAATCAAAATCAATAACTTCATCATCTAATTCTAAATATTTAATAGGATCATCCCCAACAGGAGCAACACTATCTAATTCATGTATACCATTTACATCTTCTTCTTTTAAATATTTATGATCTAGTCCTAATTCTGCAATAGAACATAGCATTCCATTAGATTCAACTCCTCTGATTGTCCCTTTCTTTATAGTACCACCAGGAAGAGTTGCTCCTGGAAGAGCAACGATTACTTTTAGGCCTTCTCTTACATTAGGAGCTCCACATACTATTTGAAGCACTTCTTCACCAATATCAACTTTACATACATGTAAATGATCTGAATCAGGATGCATCTCGCATTCTAAAACATTACCTATAATTAAGTTAGTACAAGGTATTAATTTACCTGCTTCATCATATTCATTACCAACACTAGTCATTTTCTCTGCAATTGTCTTAATATCATCATTTGGTAAATCTATATAATCACTAACAAACTTTCTACTTAACTTCATACTTACACATCCCTTCTATCAAATTCTTTTAGCATTCTAACATCATTTGTATATAAATATCTTATATCCGGTATATTATACTTAAACATAGCAAGTCTATCTAGTCCTGTACCAAAGGCAAAACCAGTATATAATTCTGGATCATATCCACCCATTCTAAGTACATCAGGATGTACCATACCAGCTCCTAGCACTTCTATCCATCCAGTATCTTTACATAGTGGACATCCTTTACCACCACATTTAAAACAAGATAAATCTACTTCTACACTAGGCTCAGTAAATGGGAAATAACTAGGTCTAAATCTAACCTTTGTAGATTCTCCAAGTAATCTTTTAGCAAATATTTCAAGTGTACCTTTTAGATCTGCTAACGAGATATCTTTATCAATTACTAATCCCTCTACTTGACCAAATTGATGTGAATGCGTAGCATCATCATCTCTTCTATAAACTTTACCAGGACATATCATTCTTACTGGAGTCTTCTCGGTATTCTCTTCCATAGTATGAGCCTGAGAACTAGATGTTTGAGTTCTAAGTAGATATTCTTCTGTTATATAGAAGGTATCTTGTGCATCTCTAGCAGGATGTCCATCTGGAACATTAAGTCTCTTAAAACAATATTCATCTGTTTCCACTTCATTACCATCTACTACATCATAACCCATAGATACAAATAAATCTTCTACTTCCTCTATTATTCTATTAAATGGATGAATAGAACCAGCATTTATCTTTTCACTAGGTAGTGTTATATCTATTGAATCCTTTTCTAATTTTCTTAATGTTTCTTCTTCCTCTAATCTATTTTTTATTTCATCATATTTAGCATTAAATAAAGTTCTAACTTCATTAAGTTTCATACCAAACTCTTTCTTTTCTTCGTTTGGTACTTCTTTTATCATAGACTGAACTTCTGTTATATATCCGTTCTTACCCATAAATTCACTCTTGATATTAGATAGTTCTTCTAGTGTGTTAATATTATTTGTTCTATCTTCTATAAGTAATTTAATTTCTTCTATTTTATTCATTATATCCTCCTATATATTTTCAAGAAGCATTATTACTTCTTCCTTACTTAAATTCTTTTCATATTCTTTTATTTTATTTATATATTCATTATGATTCAAAGTTAAATCTTCTAGTGATTCATAAACTACTTTGTCTATATTTTTAACTCCATATCTTATCAAATATTTAATATTAAGATCTGTATCTACATAGTTATCTTCTGCTAGTCTTAGTATATAATTACCTTTTTTTTTAATTATTTTTTTATATGTTTCATTACTGATATATCTTAGTAGATAGTCTATTTTATAATTCATAATCCCTCCTAGACAAAATAAAAAAGATGACACCAAAAGGACGAATAATATCGCGGTACCACCTTTCTTTATAACATAAGTTATACTCTCAAAACTCTTAACGTGAGTTCTCCGGTAAAACTAAAGGGGGAATTCATATTAGATATTTTATTAGGCTTCCACCATCCCTAACTCTCTATTAAACATCTCTAATATTACTACTTCCTTATCATAGTTTTATTATTTATCTTCTATCATTAATACATTTTATTAATCTTTTTACATCAGTATCTGGATTAGTTAATATATCTTTTCTATAATATTCACTACCAGCATCCATAGATATACCGTATCTTTCTGCATACGTATTTATACCTCTTCTCAAACATTCACTTCTAACCATATCTACATTAGAGTTATTAATATCAAAATATTTTTCATCTACCTTAAGCGCATAATATGGTTCTATTTTTATAAGCGATTTAACAACTTCTCCCCTTATATTTCGAAGTACAATCATTAAATCCTCATTATTAATATCACAACAAAAGATTTTATCAAGTAATCTACCTGCACCCTTATTTGAATAAATAACTTCTTTACCAACATATTCAAATCTATAATTAGGATTACTAAACAGTTCACTTTCTAACTTTAAAATTGCACTAGAAAGTACATATGTATTAGATAAAACACTACTGTCAAATCTACATAGATAATCTAAACCGTTTCCTTGATATCCTTTATAATCCATTAATCTTACTGCAAGTTCCACATCATTTCTAGCAATTTCTGAGTAAATCATTTCATCAGGATATAGAGTACATATAGCTCTTGCAATTTCAGGATTTTCCCTTAAATACTTAGGAGCATTCTCTAACATTCCTTTGTTTGGATAATTAAGACCGTTACATATTATTGATTCAATAGCTTTAACTAGGATGTATTTGTATACATTTGCTCCTCTATCTTGCATTTGATATAAATCATCCATAGATGGCATAAATACCTCTTTCATAACAAAATCCCCCCTTATTTTATGAATTTATATAGTCATTAAATCTTTTTCTTTATCTTTTAACTTTTCATCAACAACTTTATTATATTCATTAATTAAATCTTGTACTCTCTCATTACCTCTTTTTTCTTCATCTTCAGGAAGTTCTAAGTTTTCTAAACATTTATTAGCATCTTGTCTAATATTTCTAAGAGCAATTTTAGCTTCTTCTGCTAAACCTTTAACTTGTTTAACAAGTTCACGTCTTCTATCTTCAGTAAGTGGTGGTATAACAATAAACACCATTTCCCCATTGTTATTAGGAGTAACACCTAAATTAGCTTCAAATATAGCTTTTTCTATTGCTCCAAGGCAACTTCTATCAAATGGTTTTATAGATAGTTGTCTAGCTTCTGGCACAGATATATTTGCAAGTGTTTTAAGTGGTGTTGGAGTACCATAATACTCTACCATGACAGAATCAAGCATTGCTGGATTTGCTCTCCCCGCTCTAACATTAGTAAATTTTCCTTCTAATGATTCAATTGTCATCATCATTTTTTCTTCAGTATTTTGAATAATATTTTCCATAAATTCTCCTTTTTCCATACAGCATTATTTTATCACAATAAATACTTTATGTAAAGAATTAAAAGAAAAAAGAACTAAAAGAAGTTCTAAAATGTAACCTATAAAGAGGACAGTTAAAAAAAGACTGCTTCTTTATAGGTTTTTCATTTATCTTGGTGTATAATATAAGAAAGTTGGTGATTAATTATGTCAAAAGTTTTATTTACAGATTCACAGGTAAAAAAATTA
>JAZTXT010000083.1:0-12246 GCA_045636525.1 Bacilli bacterium
CTTATGGAAAGAATGATAGAAATGTGGTACAAATAAAAGGGGGAGATTGTGATGATATTATTGTTGGAATAAAGGATTTTCCTAATTTAAAGAATTTAAATGTTATTAATGTTAATAGTTTTGATGAATTAATAGATGCACATAGTGAGGTTAGAAGACCAATTAATTATGTTCAAAAGAATAATGGTGCTACTTTTATGTTAATTACAGAAGGTATAGTTTATAAATACTATTTAGAAAGAGAATTGTTTAGTAATATAAGTAAAAAAGAAAATGGGACGAGGTAATTTATGAAGGATAAACTTAAATATAATTTAATTCCTATATTAGTTATTATCTTGTTTTCTTTTATTACTATAGGTTATGCTTTGTATGGTGAAACTGTTTCTTTAAATGGTAATGTTACTATTGCAGAACCGGGTAAAATTAAAATTGTTAGTGCTACTTATGTTACTAGTCAAAATGTTGATAATCCTACTGATCCTAGTATTGATGGTATGAATATAGATTTTACTTTAAAGTGTAATAAATCTACTTGTTCTGTTACATATTTAATTTCTATAGAAAATAATTCTTTTTATGATTATACATTTACTAATTTACCAATTAATGCTACTATTACAACTGCTGATAACAAAACTCCCGCTGTTACTGCTTCTATTACTGATGTTGATACTGGAAAGGAACTAAAAGCTGGAACTAATATTGTTGTTGGTGATTCTCTTAATATTAGACTTAAACTTGATTTTGAACTTGGTGAGTCTGGTACAATAGGTGGTTCTGGTAATATTTCTGCTTCTGAAGATAATAGTGGTAATATAGTTCCAATAAGTTTGTCTCCAAATGAAGGTAATTTACGTGGAACAAACAATATTGCGTGTTTTAATGTACGTGTTAGCAATACATTTAAGTATGCTAGAAGTCTACATTTTTCCTTGATAGATGAACGTTTTTTATTGGTTGATAATTTAGGTAATACATTTGGAGAACAGATTATTAATGCAAATTCTACCAGTGACTATGAGATTTGTACAATGGTTAAAGATGAAAGTAATTTTGCAACTGATTCTGTTGTTACAGATATGCTCATATCTTCTAATGCGATTAATGATGTTTCGGTTGGTGAAATTACTTTGTTAGTTGATTTTTCAGAAACTAAAATTGAGGAACCTCCTACTATTGGTGATGTTACTATATCTATTAGTGAAACTTATGTTGATGCTGGTGATGTACTAGTTAATTTTTCTAGAACTGATAATACTGGAGCGGGGATAGATTTATATTATGTATATTTATATAATGAAGATGGTGGCGAGCCAATTGTTGGGACTACAAAAAGTACTAGTATAACTTTAAATGCTCCGGCAGGTAATGGTACTTATTATGCTGTTGTTTATGGTGTGGATGAATATCAAAATAATGGTCTTACTCAAACTATGATTAATGGTAAATATGTGTCAGAGTCAGAAGCTTTAGCAAGTGCAACTACTGGTGGTGGTTATGTTAGTAGGTCTGAGTCTGCTACTTTAAATTGGACTTTTACTGTTACCAATAGTCTTACTGGACTTGCTAGCGATGGTGGAAATATCGCATATTTACATAAAGACTATAATGCAACTATAATACTTACGGCAGCTGCAGGAAGTGGATTTTTTGGAACTGATCCAACTATGCCTAGTGATTTGACTATAACAATGGAAGGTGTTAATGAGGGTAATAGACTTACTAAAAATGAGCATTATACATTTGACTCTTCGACTGGTGTACTTGTTATAAAAAATGTAACTGGAAATGTTACTATATCAGGAAGTAGTAGTAGTATGTGTTTAATTGAAGGTACTAAAATAAGACTTGCAAATGGTGAGACTAAAAATATTGAAGATATAGAGTATACTGATTTACTTGCTGTTTATGATTATGATAATGGTGGTATTACTTATGAATATCCAATATGGATTGAAGAAGGTAAGATTACCAATAATTATCAAAGAACAACTTTTTCTGATGGCAGTTTTATAGAAACATATGGTCCTCATGCAATATTTAGTATGGATAGACTTGGTTATGTTTCGGTTACAGATAAGAATAACTTTAAAATTGGAACTAAAGTTGCTAAATTAAATAAGGATGGTAGTATTAAAATTGTTAGTGTTACTAATATTGAAATGAAGAATAAGAAAGTTAATTATTATCAAGTTATTTCTACTAGATATCATAATGTTATTTCAAATGATTTTATTACAAGTGAAGGTACTATGATAACTACATATGGTTTTGAACATAATGATGATCTTACTTGGACTAATGATAGAGATAAATTTCTTAAGACTAATGATTTATTCTATTATGAAGATTGGACACAACTTTTCCCAGAACATATATTTAAAGGTTTTAGAATGGAAGAAGCTAAATATTTATATAATATGTATCAGTTTGATATAGAACTTTATGCTAGTATATTGAGTAATTTAGTTGGAGATACTATTATGAATAATGAAGGAACTAATTTATGGATGATTACTACTAGCGATGATGTATTAGATGGTAGTAGTAATTATTTAAAAGAAGAAGGAAGTTATTATACTTTAAAGAGTCCTAATAATAGAATTAATTTTATTGGTTGGTATAATACTGGCGATAATAAGATGTATAGTCCTGGAGATAAGGTTAGAGTTACATATGGTATGCATTTTATTGCTAAATATAGATAATAAAAAAATGACAAATTAATTTTTGTTGTTTTTTCTTTTGTTTAAAAAATTAATTTACAATATTTTTGTAAAATGTTATAATAAAAGGGCAAAGAAGGTTATGAAGTATGAAAAGATGTGAAGTAGATAGAAGCAAATTATCTCCGATGATGAAACATTATGTAGAACTAAAAGATAAGTATGAAGATACTATTATTTTATATAGACTTGGAGATTTTTATGAGATGTTTTTTGAGGATGCTGAAGTAGTTGCTCATGCACTTGAACTTACACTTACTGGTAAGAGTGCTGGATTAGAAGAAAGAGTACCAATGTGCGGGATACCTCATCATGCAGCGGAAGTATATATAGATAGACTTATTAAAAATGGATTTAAGGTTGCTATATGTGAGCAGGTAGAAGATCCAAAAGAAAGTAAAGGAATAGTAAGAAGAGAAGTTACTGAAGTAATATCCTCTGGTACTATTATTAATGCTAATAGTCTTAATGAGAAAGAAAATAATTATATAGGAATGTTATATGATTTTGAGTATGGATTTGTTATTACATATGTAGATATTACTACTGGTGAGATGTACTCGGAAGTTCTTGAGAGAAACATTAATGATGTTGTATATAAAATTATGTCATTAGAAATTAAAGAACTTGTAGTAACCTCAAATATTGATAAAGAATTAATATCGAAAGTAAAATCTAGTAAAGTACCTATTACTTACAATGATGAATATTTAGATTGTGAATATAAATATGTGTATGAAGATATAGAAGATGAGAGAGTAGTTAAGTCTATTAAAAATATTATGTATTATTTAAGTAATGTACAAAAGAGAAGTTTATCTCATTTTCAGAAAGTAATTATAAAGAAAAAAGAATCTTATATGGCAATGGATATCCATACTAAAAGAAATTTAGAATTAACAGAGTGTCTTAGAACTAAAGAAAGAACATACTCTTTGTTATGGCTACTTGATAACACTAAGACTGCGATGGGGAGTAGAAAACTTAAATATTTTATAGAGAATCCATTACTCGATGTTAGTAGGATTAACGCTAGATATAATATAGTAGAAAAATTACTTGAAGAATTTATTTTAACTGAAGAGCTTAGAAGTGACCTTTATGAAGTATATGATTTGGAAAGATTATGTGGAAGAATTTCTTTTGGTTCTGCAAATGCTAAAGATTTATTACAATTAAAATCATCTTTAAAAGTACTTCCTAGTATTAAAGAAAAATTAGAGACAATTAAATTTTATGACAATGTTAGTACTTTAGAAGAATTATATAACTTACTAGAAAAATCAATTTATGAAGATGCTTCAAATGGATTAAAAGAAGGGTATTTAATTAAAGAAGGTTATTCTAGTGAACTTGATGAACTTAAAGATTTAAGTCGTGGTGGTAAAGACTTTATTAGTAACTTCGAAAGGGAAGAAAGAGAAAGAACTGGTATTAAGAATTTAAAGGTTGGGTTTAATAAAGTGTTTGGTTACTTTATTGAAGTATCAAAGGGTAATTTAAATATGATTACTGATGATATGGGGTATATTAGAAAACAGACACTAGCTAATTGCGAGAGATTTATTACTCCTGTGCTTAAAGAGAAAGAAGATATGATATTATCTGCGGAAGATAAGATTATTAATCTTGAATATAATTTATTTATAAATATTAGAGATAAATGTAAGGAATATACTATGGAACTTCAAAGAATAGCTAAAGTAATTAGTGAGATAGATGTTCTTCAGTCTTATGCACTTGTTAGTGAAAAATATAATTATATAAGACCTGTTATATCTAGTACTAATGAAATTAATGTTAAGGAAAGTAGACATCCTGTTGTGGAGAAAGTACTTAGAGGAGAAGAATATGTTCCTAATGATATAATAATGGATAATAATACTGACATACTTTTAATTACTGGTCCTAATATGGCTGGTAAGAGTACTTATATGAGACAACTTGGTATTATAGCTATTATGGCTCAGATAGGATGTTTTGTTCCTGCTAGGGAGGCAATGCTTCCTGTATTTGATAAGATATTTACTAGGATTGGAGCGAGTGACGATCTTGTTAGCGGAGAATCTACATTTATGGTAGAGATGATGGAAGCATCTAGGGCTATTAGGTTTGCTACTAAGAATAGTTTAATATTATTTGATGAACTTGGTAGAGGTACCGCTACATTTGATGGTATGAGTTTAGCAGAAGCAATTTTAGAATACATAGCAAGTAAAATTAGATGTAAGACACTATTTTCTACTCATTATCATGAACTTACTGATATGGAGAAGAATTTAAGTAATTTAAAGAATAAGCATGTATCAGCAGTAGAAGAGGCTGGTAATATAACTTTTTTACATAAAGTTAAAGATGGCTCTGTTGATAAGAGTTACGGTATAAATGTTGCTAAACTAGCAGGATTACCAGATGAAGTAATAGAAAGAGCGGACTCTATACTTAAAGTGTATGAAGGTAAAGAGAAGAAGAAGGATAATTATATACAAACCTCAATACCACTTAATTTTGAAGAAAAGAAAAGCGTAGTAGAGGAAGAAATTAAGAAAATAGATATTCTTAATATTACTCCTATTGAGGCTATTAATATATTAAGTAAGTTAAAAGAAAAAGTAAAATAAACTTTTTCTTTTTAAATTGTTATTGCATACTTTTAAAAAATAAATTATACTTAATATAGGTGATAGTAAGATGAAACTAAATAGAAAAGGGTATATGACAATAGAAATTATACTTGCGGCAGTAGTTACTTTTGTTATTGCTTTCTTTTTGATAGATTTGACAATGGATCTTTCTAGTACTACTGATGACGCTTATTCAGATACTGTTTTGGTTACAGATAAGGCTCTTATTATAAAAAATATAAAAGAAAATATTATGTTTGATATTAGTAATAGTTGTGGTATTAGTGATGTCACATGTGATAAGAATGAATGTAAAATTGATGTTGAAAGAGGTTATTTGATTAGATATTTATCAGTAGTAGATAATGTAGTAAAATATTCAAAAGAAGATGGGGAAGTTATTTATTTAAAAAAAATAGATAATAGTTTATCTAATATAACTTTAACTAGTTATAAAGAAATAAATGATAGAACATGGAAGGGATATTATTTATTTAAAATATCTGGTACTAATATATTTACAGATAATAATTATGATATGAATATTGTTATTCGTAATAATTGGTGTGAATAATATATTTTTATGAAGACCTTACGCTTCATAAAACCATGAGCAACAAAGTGCGAATGGATATGAATAATTCGACAAAATATTTTGATGTATAGGTGTATACTATTTTTGGTGATAAGATGAAAAATAAAATAAAGAAAATAGTGACTCCTATTTTTTTATCTGTTATATGTGGATGTGTATGTGGAAGAGTAATGTTCAGTATATATGAAGATAAGGGAAGTAGTATACTTAATTCTAATTTAATATATTTACTTGAAGATAATGCTTATGATGATTATGATAGTATGAAGGCTAGCGTTATAAGTAGTGATTATATTTATTATGAAGATGATGGTAAATATAAGAGAGTAGTGGCTATGACTAAGAATAAGGATAATATAGATAAAATTAGGAATGTATATGGAGATACTCTTACTATGCATGAATATTTACTTAGTGATGAAGACATTAATAATAAGTTAGAAGAATATGATATTAGATTAAAAAATGTAAATAGTGAAGATGAAATAAAAGATATAATTATGGAGATGATTAATGTATATAAAGGACTAGAGGATATAAAAATGGTTAAAATTAGTTGACAATTAATTAATTTTAATATAGAATTATATATGTAGTCACGGAGTAGTACTCAAGAGGCTGAAGAGGCGCCCCTGCTAAGGGTGTAGAGTGGGAAACTGCTGCGAGGGTTCAAATCCCTCCTACTCCGCCATTAAGAAATAAGAACCCGATAAGGGTTTTTTCTTATATAAAGAAGGTGATTTTATGTTTAAGAAAGAACTTGAATTAGTACCTCATTTACCAGGATGTTATCTTATGAAGAATAAAGATGATATTGTTATATATGTAGGTAAGAGTAAGAATTTAAAAAATAGATTAAGCTCTTATTTTAATAGAGAGCATACTGGTAAGACTATGATGTTAGTTAGAGAGATAGATCATTTTGAGTATATTGTTACTAATACTGAGATGGAGAGTTTACTCTTAGAGATTAATCTTATTAAGAAATATAATCCTAAATGGAATATTTTATATAGAGATGATAAGAGTTATCCTTATATTGAACTTACTGATGAGAAAGTACCTAGACTTAGGATTATGAGAAGAGTTAATGTTAAGAAAAAAAAGAATAACTTATTTGGACCATATCCTAATGTCGGTGCTGCGAAAAAGGTAGTTGAAATACTGAATAGAATATATCCTTTAAGAAAATGTAATACATATGAGAAGAGAGAATGTCTCTACTATCACATAGGAGAATGTCTCGGGTATTGTAATAATGTTATTGATAAAGATAAAATTAAAGAGATGAAGAGTGATATAATATCTTTTCTTAATGGTAATACTAAGATAGTTACTGATAAATTAAAAGATAAGATGAATATGTATTCTGATAAACTTGATTTTGAGAGGGCACTTGAATATAAAGAACTTTTAGATTATATTAATATTACTACTGAAAAACAGAAAGTAGACTTGGATAATAGTGTTAATATTGATGTAGTAGGTTATTACAGTAAAGATAATTATATAAGTATTCAGATTCTGTTTATTAGAGGAGGTAAACTACTTGATAGAAATAGAAATATATTTCCTATGGTAGGAACAGAAGAAGAGGAACTTACTAATTACTTATCTAATTTTTATAGTAAGAATGTAAGTAGTCCTAAAGAAGTATTAGTACCTGATATAATTGATACTGAGAGTTTTGAAGGTGTATTTGGATTTAAGTTTAGTACTCCAATTAAAGGAGATAGAAAGAGAATATTGGATTTATCTTATGACAATGCTAGAATTTATTATGAAGAAGAGATGACTTATATAAAGAGAGATGAAGATAAGATAGAGAAAGCTCTTTTGGAACTTAAAGAAAAATTACATCTAGATAAAGTAAATACTATTGAACTATTTGATAACTCTAATTTATTTGGTAATTTTAATGTATCTGGTATGGTTGTGTTTAAAGATGGTAAACCATCAAAGAATGATTATAGAAAGTTTAAGATTACTGATGATAAGAATGATGATTATGGTACTATGAGAGAAGTTATTTATAGAAGATATTTTAGGGTACTTAAAGATAATTTAGAAAGACCAGACTTGATAATAGTGGATGGTGGTTTAGGACAAATTAATGTAGCAAGAGAAGTTATTAATAGTCTTGGTATGAATATTCCAGTAGCAGGTTTAAAGAAAGATGATAAGCATACTACTAATGTATTGTTAGGTTTAGAACCAATAGAAGAAATTATAATAGATAAAAGAAGTGATTTGTTTTTACTTCTTACTAAGATGCAAAATGAAGTACATAACTTTACTATTAATTATCATAAGGATATTAGAAGTAAAGGTGCATTATCTAGTATACTAGATAACATAGATGGTATTGGTGAAGTAAGAAAGAAGAAACTTTTAAAGAAGTATAAAACTATTACTAAGATGAAGGAAGCTACTTTAGAAGAATTAGAAGAGATACTTCCAAGAGATATAGCGATTAGTTTTATGAAGTTTCTTGAAGAATATGAATAAATAATATTGAAATGTTTTAATATTGTGATAAAATAAATATTACAAAAGAGGAGGTTTTGATTATGACGCATGAAAATTTTATGTCTAAGACAGAAGATGTTGTGTGGCTAGCTTACAAATTAAAGGATGAGTTAGGTAATAAGATATCTATTAATAAGATGGGTTTATATAAGGAAGTTTTGGAAGGTGTTTATAATATAGATGGACGCAATTTTTATGAGGGTGGTAGCATATATTTTGGCATACTATATAGTGATAAAGAATTTTTAAGAATATATGTTGGTGAAATTGGAAGCAGTCTTTCTTCTTATGAAGATAAAGTATTTGTTTTAAATGAACTTAAAAATGCTGTTAGTGGTATAGTCAGAAATGGTTGTTCACTTGGAGAACCTAGTGTTTTTTATAATGTTAGAGATGGAGAATATAAAGTTCCTCATTTAGAATATATATATGCAGATAAAGAAAATTATATTAAATCATTTCAAGATAAAACCATATTTGATGATGGGGGAGTTCCAGAAGATGTAATTATTTTTGATTCTGTAAAAGAAAATGAAAAGTTTGGAATAATTGAAGACTATGATTATGTAACTCCTGATGGTAAGAACAGGTATAGTATTAGTATTGTTGCTAGGTTAAAAAATAAAACTGATCTTGATATAAATGAATTGAGTAGTGTAATGATTGAAAATTTAGATGAACTTTTTAATAACTTTAGTGAAAGTTTGTTGGAATCATATGTTACTTATAATAATGATATATCATATCTTGTGACTCGTGTTAAGAAATGTTTGTCATTAGCGGAAGAAATGGAATTATGTGTTAATATAATAAGAAATGGTAAAGAGATACATAATATTAGGTATGTTAATGGTCATCTTGTTAGATATGGAAGTTGTAGTAAATTATTTGAATATAATTTTAATACATATTATGATATTAAAACAGGTATAAAGTTTGATACTAATTGTGCATTAAATGCTTCGGAACTTACTATAAAAGGTGTACAAGAAGAACTCCAAAAGATAAATAATCTTAGAAATATAAATGATAAATATAATGTTAAATCAAATAATAATTTACTTAAATTAGTCAGAAGAATAGGTAATAAATAATTATCTATTTTTATGTTTTGGTTATTATTATAAATGATATAAGATGTATTTAGATATGCCTTATGATATGCAGAGAAGGTTATTTGAAGAAAATTAGATAAAAAACACTGATAATTGTTGACAAAATGGTAAAAAAATAGTAAAATCATAATCGGTACATTCGGTTGGAGTCTATTTAGATATTGGGACCATTTGAATAGATGAAGACAAATATTATAAATTTAAAGGAGAAAAATAGAATGAAAAGCACATTTATGCAATCAAAAGAAACAGTTACTAGAAATTGGTATGTATTAGATGCAAAAGACATGCCACTTGGTAGAGTAGCTAGTAAAGCTGCAGTTCTTTTAAGAGGTAAACACAAAGTTACTTTTACACCTCACGTTGACTGCGGAGATTATGTTATTATCGTTAATGCTGATAAAGTTGCTTTAACTGGTAACAAATTAGAAAACAAAATTTATTATGATCACTCAAGATATGTTGGTGGTTTAAGAGAAAGAACTGCTAAAGAAATGAGAGAAAATTATCCAGTAGAAATGTTAGAAAGAGCAGTAGAAGGAATGCTTCCTCATAACAGATTAGGAAGAGCTATGTACAAGAAATTATTTGTATATGCTGGAGAAGAACATCCACATACTGCACAACAACCTACAAAACTAGAACTAGGAGGAAATAAATAATGGCTAAAGAAAATAGAAGTTTTTATGGAACTGGTAGAAGAAAAGGTTCAGTAGCTAAAGTTACTTTAACTCCAGGTACTGGTAAAGTTACTGTTAATGGTAAAGACGTACATGAATATATGCCATATGAAGTATTAGTTATGGATTTAATGCAACCACTTGTTGCTACTAAAAACGAAACTACATTTGATGTTAATGCAAGTGTTAGTGGTGGTGGTTTTTCAGGTCAAACTGGTGCTATCAGACTTGGTATTACAAGAGCTTTATTAGTTTATGATCAAGGTAATGAAGAAAATGAAGATTCTTATAGAAAGATTCTTAAAGCTAATGGATTTGTAACTAGAGATCCAAGAGTTAAAGAAAGAAAGAAACCTGGATTAAAAGCTGCGAGAAGAGCTCCACAATTTAGTAAGAGATAATTATTTAAAAGTTCGATTTGTTCGAACTTTTTTCTTTTTTATGATATAATTAGATTAGTAGATAAGTGTTAATATGATAAGGAGTTGCTATTGATGAATATAAAATTATTTTGTGAAGCTATATTTAAATTTATGTTAGGGGTAATACTTGTAGGCCTTTTAATATTTATACCTGCTGGTACTATTAATTATATAAATGGATGGTTATTTATGGTGCTTCTTTTTATACCAATGTTTATAGCTGGTATTATTATGATGGTAAAGTCTCCTGATTTACTTAGAAGTAGACTTAATGCTAAAGAAAAAGAATCAGAACAAAAAGAAGTTGTAGCACTTAGTGGCTTGATGTTCTTATTAGGTTTTGTTGTTGCTGGTTTAGATTATAGATTTGGATGGATACAAGTACCAAGTGTTGTTGTGGTGGTTGCTTCAGCTATATTTGTGATATCGTACATTATTTATGCGGAAGTACTTAGAGAAAATGCTTTTTTGTCACGTACTATTGAAGTTAAAAATGAACAAAAGGTAATAGATACTGGGTTATATCGGATAGTTAGACATCCTATGTATACTGCGACAATATTTTTGTTTTTATCTATACCATTAATATTGGGTTCTCTTATATCTTTTGTAATATTTTTGGTATATCCATTTATAATTATTAAGAGATTAAAAAATGAAGAAGAAGTATTAGAAAAAGAACTAAATGGTTATAAAGAATATAAAAAGAAAGTTAAATACAGGTTAATACCTTTTATATGGTAATGATTTTTAAAGTCTGATTTACAGACTTTTTTTAATTATGGTATTGACACTTATAAAAATATATTATATTATTGTATTAAGCAAATAATACAGTATAGAAGGAGATAGAAGTGAGTTATAATTTTGATAATGAAAGACCAATATATGTTCAATTAGTAGAAAAAATAAGACTTGATATTATATCTGGTAAACTAAAGTCTAGTGAGAGAATACCTTCGGTAAGGGAGTTTGCACTAGAGGCTAGAGTTAATCCTAATACTATGCAAAAAGCATTAGTGGAACTAGAAGAAGAAGGGTTATTATATACTGAAAGAACTAATGGTAAGTATGTTACAGATAATAAGAAATTAATTGAAAAGATAAAAAAAGAATTAGCAGAAGAAAAAGTGAATATTTTTTTAGAAGATATGAAGAATATTGGTATAAGTAGTGATGAGATAATTAACTATTTAAAAGAATTAGGAGGAGATAAATAATGGAATTATTAGAATGTAAAAATCTATGTAAAAGTTATGGTGAAAAAAAGATTTTAAAAGATGTTAATTTAAAAATACCTAAAGGAAAGATAATAGGTCTTTTAGGAAAGAATGGTACAGGTAAAACAACACTTATTAAATTAATTAATGATTTACTTACTCCTAGTAGTGGTGAAGTATTAATTAATGGTAAAAAGCCTGGAGTAGAATCAAAAAAAATAATAGCTTATTTACCTGAAAAAACTTATTTAGATAGAGAAATGAAAGTAAGAGATGCTATTCATTACTTTGAAGAATTTTATGATAACTTTGATACTAAGAAGGCTATTAAA
>JAZTXT010000084.1:0-4201 GCA_045636525.1 Bacilli bacterium
AAGGGGACTAGTGCTGGTACTATTACATGCTCTGTTACCGGTGCTAGACTTACTAATATGGCTAGTGATGGATGGAACAATATACCCGATAAAAGTATTAGTATAACTGTGAAAGAACCTGTTTATATTCCCCCTAAGATTTATAGTAGTAATAATAATTTAAATTCTTTGGGGGTAGAAGGATATAATATTAGTCCTGAT
Organism: Bacilli bacterium; assembly: GCA_045636525.1. GTDB lineage: Bacteria > Bacillota_I > Bacilli_A > RF39 > UBA660 > CAG-302. Next base: position 202 of record JAZTXT010000084.1, read on the forward strand.
TTTTCTAAGAATGTAAAGGAATATAGTGTAGAAGTTCCTAATGGTACTGAAAGCGTTGTAATAACTGCTGATAAAGAAGATACAACAGCAACAATTAGTGGTGCTGGTGAAGTTAGTGTTAGTGAAGGCGTGAATAGAGTAGAAGTAAAAGTAACTGCTGAGAACGGTAATGTTAATACTTATGTTATTAATGTTATTGTTAAAGAACTAGATCCTATTGAAGTAGAAGTTAGTGGTAAAAAATATAATATTATTAGAAAGGAAGGTATTATAGAGGCACCAGATAATTATGAGAAATCTTCTGTTAAGATAGGGGATAATGATGTTCTATGCTATAAGAATATTGTTACTGGAAATATACTTATTGGACTTAAAGATAGTGATGGTAATGGAAAGTATTATTCTTATGATGAGGAAAGTAATAAATATACATTATATAATGGATATAAAATAGGTAATATTAATTTGAATATTTTATCTATGCCTAGTAGTAAATTGCCTGAAGGATATACTAAAGTGTTTTTTGAATATAATGAGGAAAAAATAGAAGGATATCAATATGTTGAAAAAGGTGTTACTTATGCTGCTGATGATAATGTTAGTGGAAATGATTTCTATTTAATATATGCAGTTAATGAGATAAGTGGTGAAGAAGGACTTTATGTATTTGATAAACTAGAGGGTACTGTACAAAGATTTAATATTAATTTAGTATTAGCTTATCAAGAAAAAGTGGATAATTATTTCTTGTATATGTTAATATCATTAGTATTTCTTGCTATGACTATTATTACTTTAATGTTAGTATTGATTAAGAAAAAGAAGAATAAACATAGATTTGCTTAATATAATATAGTATCATTAAGAAATTAATGACAGGGAGAAATATAGGCGATTATATTTCTTCTTTTTTCTTTTGGGTTGATTAATGAAGATATATTTTGTATAATTGTATTGTGATGAATATGAAAAATGAAAAGATATGGATTTTATTTTGGGTTGTTATATTGGTTAGCTTGGTACTACTTTTTATTGATAAGAGTACTTATAAGGAATATAGTAAGAATTATTTTTATATGGATACTTATATTAATGTTAAGATAAATAGTACTAATAGTAAAAATGATATAGATAATGTATTTGAGGATATTGATTACCTTTATAGTAGTTACAATAAACTTACTAATAGATATAGTAAGTATGATGGAATAGTTAATGTTTATTATTTAAATGAAATACTTAGTGATGGTGAAGAAATAGAGATAGATAAGAGACTAGCAGATATTATTAAAATCGGTATTGAATACTATGATAAAACAGGTGGATTATTTAACATAGCTTCGGGTAATTTAACTGGAGTATGGAAAAATTTCATTGATGTATGTGATAAAGTACCTAGTTATAGTGAACTTGATGTTAATATTAATATAAATGATGTTAAATTAGATGGTAATATATATAGTAAATATAATGGTATTAGATTGGATTTAGGTGCTATAGCTAAGGGGTATGTTACTGAAATTGTTGGTAAATATTTGGAAGATAATAGTATTAATAATTATATTATTAATGCAGGGGGGAATGTTAAAGTAGGTAAGGCATATGATAAGGAAAGTTATGTTATAGGCATTACTAATCCAGAGAATATTAATACTATATTTACTAAGGTTAATATTAATAATAAGTCTGTGGTTACATCTGGAAGTTATCAAAGATGTTGTGAGATAGATAACATTTTATATAGTCATGTTATTAATCCTATTAGTAAGTATCCTAGTAATTATATGAAGTCTGTTAGTGTTATAGGAGAAGATTCTACTCTATGTGATATATATAGTACTTATTTATTCTTATTACCTATAGAAGAAGGATTAAAAATAGTTAAAAATACTATTGGTATAGAGGCTATTTGGTATGTAGATCATGATAACATAGTTAGAAGTGATGGATTTGATTATGAATAAGAGTGATATTAAGTTGGTAATTATTCTTGGAATTATTATAGTAGGTATATTTATTTTTATTGATATTACTAAAGAAGTTGGTAGTATGGCAGAAGTATATTATGGAGAGAAAAAGGTACTTACTATTGATTTAAGCATAGATGGAGATTATACGGTTGATGGTGATCTAGGTGATGTTGTTCTTGAAGTAAAAAATAAAATGATTAGGGTTAAGAGTGAGAATTCTCCTAGAAATATTTGTTCTAAAGAAGGTTTTATAGGTGATAGTTCTAGGACACTTGTTTGTTTACCAAATAAGATAGTTATTAAGATAGTAGGAAAATCTGAAATTGATGGGGTGGTATACTAATGAAAACTAGGGAAATTACAACTATAGGGGTACTTACTTCTATTTCGGTTGTTATATCAATAATAGAAGGTTACTTTACTTTTATAGGAAATATTGTGCCTGGACTTAAACTTGGGCTTGCTAATATTGTAGTTTTGTTTGCATTATATAAATATAATTTTAAGACTGCAATTAGTATATCGTTAGTTAGAGTATTTATAGTTTCTCTTATTAGAACTGGTTTTGGTCTGAACTTCTTCTTTTCATTAGTTGGTGCGATATTTAGTATTATAGTGATGGCTTTAGTAAAGAAAACTAAACTTTCAATAGTTGGGGTGTCAGTAGTAGGTAGTATATTTCATAGTATAGGTCAAGTGTTAGTTGGAATAATGATGTTAGATAATTATAATGTTATATATTATTTACCTTATTTATTATTATTTTCTGTGCCAACTGGAATATTTATAGGTATAATAGCTATGAGGTTACTTAAGTATACTGAGAAAATTATATAAGGGATGGTGATATAAATGAAACATAATATGAAACTTAACAATGAACCATATAATAAAATTTGTTATGGTGATAAAGATATAGAAATGAGACTTTACGATGAAAAAAGACAGTTAATTAATATTGGTGATATTATTACTTTTACTAATATCGATACTTTAGATAGTTTTGATGTAAGGGTAATTTGTTTACATAAATGTAGTAGTTTTGAGAGATTATATGAAAATTTTAATAAGGTAAGACTTGGATATAAGGAAGATGAAGTGGCTATTCCAGAACATATGGAAAAATATTATTCTAGGGAAGAAATAGAAAAATATGGGGTAGTTGGAATAGAAATAAGTGTAATTAGATGATTTAGGACTAGTAAAAAAAATAAAAATAATTTATAATGTTATTATAGGAGGAATAAGTTATGAAGAATAAGATATGTTTAGTTGGGGTAATTGGGTTATCACTATTATCTGGTTGTTCTAAAGGATACAATGAAGGAGTATATACTGGTAGTGCAGTTGATAATTATGGTGGTCAAAGTAATACCGCTACTGCGATAGTAACAGTAGATAGTAATGGTAAAATTACAGATGTTAATTTAGATACTACATATACAAAGGATGGAGTGGAGACTACTAAGAAGGCATTAGGTGCTGATTATGGTATGTACGGGACCACTTATGGTTCACAAGTTGGTGAATGGTTTGAGCAAGTTGAAGCGTTAGAGGCTAGTGTAGTAGAAAATCAAGGATTAGATGGTATCGAACTTGATAGTGATGGCTATACCGATACTGTAAGTGGTTGTACTATTAAAATTGATGCTTTATATGAGGCGTTAGGGGATGCTCTTAATCAAGCTAAGAAATAATTACTTAAGTACTGTTTTATACAGTACTTTTAATATTCTTACTCACATATATTTTACTAGGTGGTTTGATGAAGAAAATTATAAATGGAATTTTACTTATGTTTCTTACATGTTTTAGTTTTTTTTATACAGATAAGGTTATTAATATGATAAATAAAAAGGATCCACTTATGGTAGAAATTTCTTTAGCAAAATCTAGTTACGATGTGTTACCTGTTAATGCTATGATAGATGATGATACTGTTATACCAGGAGTTAATGGAAGAGAGATTGATGTTAATAAGAGTTATGAAAATATGAAATTAAGTGGTATATTAAGTCGGAGGCCAAGCG
>JAZTXT010000085.1:0-6030 GCA_045636525.1 Bacilli bacterium
ATCTATAAAATCTTCCATATTAAAACTATTGCTAGATGTAAATATTTCATATACTAGATGTTCTTCTTTAGTTAAGAATTTATTAAAATGCTCTTCTCTTTCTTCTGGTAACATTATCTCTATATTATATATTTCATCTGGTGTAAATTTTTCTCTTAGTTTAACACAAAAATCATATTTATTTTCATCATTAATACTTTCTAAGAAATCTTTTATTAAATCTTCATAGTTAATAATGGATCTTTCTTCTATTTTCTTATTTATTGCTAATATATTCTTATCAAGGTAACTTGTTTGTGTAAGTAAATCAATTATACTTGTATCAAAGTCATAACTTGGTTTACCGCTTAGTACATCGTTATCTTTTAACCCATTCTTTCTTTTTTCTAATTCGCTTTCTAATTCTGATAAGCGTCTTTCTTTTTCATCAATTAAATAATCATACTCTTTCAGTTTATCTACAAAGTATGATTTTGATTTTTTGTCTACTTCTTTTACTGTATTTTTTAGTATTAGGCTCATTGCCACTACTAGAAGTATTATAACGACAAAAGAGATAATAAAATATGTCATATTATCCCACTAATGGATTAAAGAATAATAATAAGAAACAAAATGCAAATAAGAATAATAAGAATATTGAAAATATTATTAATATTGTCATTATTGAGTGTACTACATCATTTTTAGTTTCTGGATTTCTTCCTACTGCTTCTGCTACTCTTCCACCTAGTAGTCCTACTCCTAGTCCTAGTCCTAAAAATGCTAGTCCAACCATTACTCCTATTCCTATTGCTGTTGCTGATAATATACTTTCCATAATTAATTCCTCCTTATATTTGTCCTAATTCTTTATCTATATTTACTAATTTATTTGTATTAGTATAATAACAAACTTTATATATTTCTTCTAAATCAATATTATAATTTAACTTATTATTTTCTATATAAAGACTTATTATTTCTGGTAATTTTTCTCTTATTCTAATTATATATTTCTCACTATTTTCATTAAATTCTTTTGCTGTTAACTTTTTATCTGTTATAGTATCTGTTACAGAATCACTATAATCACTAGGTAACTTTATATATTCATTAAATATACTTGTGGCTATCCCTTTATAATTAACACCTACTTTATTTAATAGTTCATCGTTACTAAGTAATTTGTCATTTCTTAAATCAACATTTAAAGTAAGTACTTCTTCCATATTATTAGAAACATTATAACTAATTTTAACAGATAATATTTCTTTATGTAATTCTTTTGTTATTTCTGTATTTAATACCTCATTATCTAACAATATATTTTGTTGGGTTTCTGTAAAATCATTTATTATATTTTCATTAATATTTTTTAAATAAACAATGTTACCTTTTACTTCGAGATAATCATTTATTTTATGACTTATTAGGTTTACATTATTGCAATCTATATTTCCATACTTATGATGATAAGCATATATCCAATATGTAATCATTGCTATAATTATACATATAAGCATCGTCAATATTAATACTGCTTTTTGTATGTTATATTTATTGTTTAAATCCTTTTTTTTCTTTTTTCTTAGTTTCATAAAGTTCCTACTTTCCTACTATATCAAGTATATCATTTTAGATTTTATAAGTCAACAAACTTTTTAGAATTTAAAAAAATATGTAACTTTCATATTACATATTTTTTAATGTTTTAAATTTATTATTTTAGTCATCTTTTTCTATTCTAAAACCGACTGGAACATCACAAACTGATTTTATTGTATCCATATTTTTAGAATCTAATGCTTCTATGCATTCGCTATCAGCATTTTCTAAACAATCTGTAAAATTACCCATATTGTCTTTATCTAGTAAATCTCCTAATGTTATCATCAATACTTCTACTATCCATGGAACAGCAAATATTAACACTCCGTATAGTATTCTCTTTACAAACAGACCTACAGTCTTTTTTTGATCTTTTTCGTCGCTTGATATCACTGCTTTTGAAAAATCAATAAGTCCAAAAACAATTAATCCTATTGGTACTATTATTTTTACTATATCTATTAAAAGATTAAAAAAGTATACCACTCTTAGTAAATCTGGATCATAACATGCTGTCATCGTTGTTACTTTTATACAATCAGATTCACTATCTGAACCTTCATCTGATGTTGTTCCCGAAGGACACTCATATATCCCACCTCTACTGGAATCCCCACGATAAAAAGTTCCCCCTGGACAATAATATCCTGTCGGACATAATCCACAATTACCTTGACCTCTAGAAAATTCTCCAGCAGGACAATCGAAAGTGTTAGAATTTGCATAAACAACACTTGGGTTATTTAAAAAAAACATAACGCTTCCTATAAAAATCATAACAACAGTAATCAATGTCAATACTTTTTGTTTATTATTTCTAATATTTTTATTTAATTTATCAAACATAATTTCACTCCTCATATAACAGTTTTGTAATAAATTATTCTTTTGCAAAAACTCTTTAATTTACAAATATAGTATACAATAAAACAAAGAATTAAGCAACTAAAAAAAGAAAAATTGTAGAATAAGTACAATTTTTCCTAAATGGTTGAATTATTTTATAAATTTAATTATTTTTCATATTCGCAGTTAATACATTTTATTTTGTCTTTTTTTTCGGTTAATATTCCATTGCAATTAGGGCAATGCTCTTCAATTGGTTTATCCCAAGATGCAAAATCACATTTTGGATAATTTGAACATCCATAAAATATTTTACCTCTTTTTGTTTTTCTTTCTATTATATTTCCTTCACATTTTGGACATGGCATAACTATTGTTTCTTGTTTTTCCTTTTTTTCGTTTTTAATATATTTACATTCCGGATAATTAGAACAAGCAATAAATTTACCATATCTACTTTGTTTTATAACTAACGTACTATTACAATTTGGACATAGTTCTCCTGTTTCTTCAGGTGCTTTCTTTTCCATATCTTTAAATGCAACCTCCACTTTAGGTTCAAATTGTTTGTAGAACAGATCCAATAGTTTATTCCATTCAAGATCTCCTTCTGCTATTTTATCTAGATCATCTTCCATATTTTTTGTGTATTCTACATTTATTATATCTTTAAAGAATTCTTGTAACTTGTCTGTTGTTTCTATTCCTACTTCAGTAGGAACAAATTTTTTATCAACAACATTTACATAATTCCTTTCTTCTATTGTGTCTATAGTTTTAGCATAGGTTGATGGTCTTCCTATCCCTAATTCTTCCATTTCTTTAATCAATTTACTCTCTGTGTATCTTGCTGGAGGTTTAGTGGTATGTGAAGTATATTCAATACTATTTGCTGTGATTACATTACTATTGTAACTCTTGAAGTCTGGTAATATTTTATCTTCTGATGCTTCATAATCATCATATACCTTTAGGTATCCATCAAATATTAATACTTGACCACTTGTTTTGAACCCATAGTTATTGTTATCTAATATAACGGTAGTGGCTTCTACTTTGGCATCTATCATAAGAGATGCTAGCGCTCTATAATATATTAATCTATATAACTTATACTCATCGTTAGTTAAATATTCTTTGATATTTTCTGGTACTCTATTAATAGATGTTGGTCTTATCGCTTCATGCGCATCTTGAACATTTTCTGTTTTATTACTCTTTTTTACATATCCGACATATTCACTACCATAGTTTTCTTTTATAAAATCGTAAGTAGATTTTATGAATTCATCTGATAATCTTACTGAGTCTGTTCTCATATATGATATTAAACCTACTGTTTCATTTTTAAGAGTTATACCTTCATATAGTTTTTGAGCAATCATCATTGTTTTCTTTGGAGTAAATCCTAGTTTTGTTGATGCTTCCTGCTGAAGTGTACTTGTTATAAATGGATATTTGCTTTTTTTACTTTTTTCTTTCTTCTCTACTGATTCTATTTTGAAAGTATTTGATAATTTACTTAGTATTTGTTTTGCTTCTGACTCTTTCTTTATTTCTATCTTTTTATGATTGTATGTTTCTAATTTTGATGTAAAGTCATTAAAATTTGCTTCAATTTCATAGTAGTCTTCTGGTACAAAAGCTTCTATTTCTCTTTCTCTATCCACGATTAGTTTTAATGCTACTGACTGTACACGACCTGCTGACTTACCACCAGTTTTAGATTGCATTAATTTACTTAATCTAAAACCAATTATTCTATCTAGTATTCTTCTCGTCTCTTGCGATTTAACTAAATTATCATCTATTTTTCTAGCCTTTTCGAATGAGTTTAGTACAGCACTTTTCGTAATTTCGTTAAATACTATTCTATCGTATTTTTCTTCTTTTAATCCTAATTCATCATATAGATGCCAAGAAATCGCTTCACCTTCTCTATCAGGGTCGGTTGCTAAATATACAAAATCAGAATCTTTGATATCTTTCTTTAATTCTTTGACAAGTTTGTTTTTTCCTTTTATTACTTTATAATCTGGTTTGAAATTATCTTCAATATCGACACCAAAACCAAATTTACCTGATGTTGATAAATCTCTTATATGTCCTAAAGAAGATACTACCTTGTAGTCTCTTCCTAAATATTTTTCTATTGTTTTACTTTTGTGTGGAGATTCCACTATTACTAATTTTTTTGACATAGAACATTTCCTTTCTTGTAACATTATATAATAATTTTTCAATAAATTGCAAGTCTTTTTTTAATTTAACTAAAAATAGCTCCATGACGGAGCTATTTTATATATAAACATAAGTAAAAACTTATGACATTATATATTATGCTCACATCTAATAAATTGTGATTATTTTTTTTAATTATCTGAAGTTGTGATTTTTATGTTTTTATTGTTTTTTATTTTGATATTAATACTTCCCATTATATCTGTTCTGTATATTAGTGAATCATTTAAATTATTTAAAACTTCATCAGTTGGATGTCCATAGTTGTTTTGCCCTACTGATATTAGTGATATTTTAGGTGTTATGGTATCTATAAAAGATGATGTACTACTTGTAGAAGAACCATGATGTCCTACTTTTAAAATTGATATGTCTTCTAGATTATAATTTTCCAAAAGATAGTCTTCAACTACAAATGAAGAATCACCCATAAATATAAATTTATATTTTAGATATTCAAAATATATTACAATGCTATTATCATTTTCATTATCGTATACTTTATCATTTAGAAAGTAAACGTATCTACTACCTATTTTTATTTTATCTACATTATTTATAATATTTGTACCATGGGATTTATTTACTAATTCTGTTTCTAAACTTGAATATTCTCCTCTATTTAGAATTATATTTTCTACTTTGAATTCTTCTATTAATGTGATCGCTCCTCCTATATGATCTAGATCACCATGAGTTATTATTAAATAATCTATTTTTCTTATACCTCTACTTTTAAGATATTGTATTATTCCACTTTCCATTGTATATTCATTTTTTCCTGTATCTATTAGAATATTACTTTGATTATATGGATATTTTATTAGGATTGAGTCTGCTTGTCCCACATCGAACATCATTATTTCAAAATTGTTATTTAAATAAGAACTAAAATAATGAATAATAAGAAGTGTAAATAATATATAGAAGTGTTTTCTTTTCTTTATAATAATGATGATTAGAAGATAATAAACTATAATAATTAATATGTTGGGTTTTGGAAAAATTAATTTGGTAAATTCAATATTTGATATAAATAATGAAATTTTTCCCAGGATATTTGTTAAAAAATATAAAATGTTATCTAGTATAGGAAACAGTACTGTTAATATGGTAAGAGGAAATATTATTGTACTTATAAGTGGTACTAAAATGATGTTCATTACAATACTGATAATATTTATTTCATAACTATTATAAATAGTTATTGGTAGTGATACTAGGAACGATATGATGGAAATATTTAATACTTTATATATTTTACTTTTATTTTTGATTTTAGATGAACTTATTATTAGAAAGAATGATATTATATACGAATAGATAAAACCTATATCATATATAATAAATGGA
>JAZTXT010000086.1:0-5222 GCA_045636525.1 Bacilli bacterium
TAGAAAACTCTGTACTTGAAAATGTATTTAATGAAGAATACTTTGATACTTATTTTGAAATAAACTATATGGAGGAAGTATCATCTGCCGAAGATATAAATACTATGTTAGATTTAGGATATACTTCAAATGAGATAAATATCTTCTATGAAAAGTTACCAAGTAGTATAGATGTAATAGTAGAAAACTCATATAACAAAGATATAACTAATTACATAACACTAGATTATTTTAACGAAGAATATCTAGACAGATATATAAAATATGATAATGATGAAAATAAATTAGATTCTGTATATAATACAGATGTAATAAATGATAATTATACATATGAGGATACCGTAACATTTGTAAACGCCTATTTAGACAAAGATTATTATACTAACGATATAAATTTAACTAATGAAGAAGCAAATAATATAGATGTAATAGTAAATAAATACTATAAATTAAATTCTGACTATGAACCTTCTGATCTAACTAAAATAAACAGTAGATTCTCTGCAGGTAATAATCAAAGACTAAGAGCGGAAGCTGCAACTAAATTTGAAGAAATGGCTACTAATGCACTAAATGAAGGTCTAAAAATATATGCCGGTTCTACTTATAGATCATATGATTATCAATTAGGTTTATATAATAGATATGTAACACAAGATGGTTTCGCAGAAGCAGAAACATATTCAGCAAGAGCAGGATACTCAGAACATCAACTAGGACTAGCAGTAGATATCTTAAACGGTAGATGGTCTTACTTAAGTGAATCAGATCCAGAATATACTTGGTTAATTAATAACTCTTATAAATATGGATATATACTACGATACCCAAGAAACAAAGAATATGTAACAGGATATGTATTCGAAGATTGGCATTTTAGATATCTAGGTATCGAATTAGCTACTAAAGTATATGAAAGTAATCTAACATATGACGAATATATAGCGAGAAATAAATAAAAGAACTATTATTTGATTATTAAAAATCATTTATAGTTCTTTTTCTTACTTTAACAGTTCTCTTCATTTCAGTATTTTGTTCTAATGTAGATGCACTAGTATATCCAATTTTATTATAAGGAACAACATATACATCTTGTTTTACAAAGCTTCTTTCACAAGAAATACTCTTACACTTAACTTCATCAGGAATATCATTTAAATCCACTTGTTTATTATTAGATTTTGAATTTTCAATATTATATTCTATTCCAACCCAAAGACAACTTCCCACAAAAAAAGTTAAACCAACATAAACAAGCGTTATTAACGAATTAGTAAATAAACCATAACTAATAAAAGCAGCAGCAACAGCACATGTGGCAAACAATATCACCTTTGTATGTTTCTTCATTCTTTTCATTATATATCCCTCGTTTCATAAAATACACATCAAATTTTTATTAATTTTAATACTTCTATTTTTTTGGTCGCAATTTGCGACCAAAAACTTTTTCAATTAATATCTAATTAATATAACTAGAAAAAATCTATATTATTAAATAATATTCTAACCTTCTTTCATATCAATATACATATTTATATCTTGCTCAGTAGGTAGCTTATTTAATATATCTTTTTGAACTTTATTAATTACATTATATGATGCTACACCAATAGGAATATTTATAAAATCAAGTGTCCAATCAACTGAAAGTTTATCTTTTTCTTTGCATAATAATAAACCTATCGTTTGATTATCTTGTTCTTTTTTTAATGTCTTATCTACTGCTGTAACATAAAATCCCAATTGTCCTATATACTCAGGCTTAAATTCAGTTACTTTTAATTCCACAGCTATATAACATCTTAAATCCAAATGATAAAATAACATATCAATATAATAATCATGATTATCTGTACTTATTTTATATTGATTACCAACAAAACAAAAACCTTTTCCTAATTCTAAAAGTACATCTCTAATTTTTGTAATCATGTGTTCTTCTAATTCTTTTTCTATGTAGTTTTTCTTTAGTCCCTCTAATTCAAAAATATAAGGATCTTTTATAATTTCGTTAGCTAAATCACTATTATTTTTTAATTTAATATTTTTATTAAAATTAGTAAATTTATTCGACATCTTTTTTCTTTCATATAATTCTAATTCAATTTGATGTATGAGAACCGCTTTTGACCAACCATTTTTCAAACATTCCTCTGCATACCAAATTCTTTTATCCCTATCTTTAATTTTTTCTAACAGTATATAATTATGAGTTCATGGTAAATCTGCCACTGCTGGTGGCAGATTTACAAAATCTTTATATTGCTCATAAAATGCTTTCATTCTCCACAAATTTCTTTCAGAAAATCCAGTTGAATCAGGAAATTCTAATTTTAATGATTTAGATAATATTGCTATAAAATTATTTCCATATTTAGAATTTTCACTTATATTTTTACCCATTCTAAAATACATATTTATTAATTCTCTATTTGCGTTATACATTATTTTGTTTCTAGTATTAATTACATCTTGTTTAATACAATCAATAGTTTTTATTATTTCTTCTGTTTCTATCTTCACATCATCTTTTACCACTATTTCATTCATTTACCAAAACCTCCTAAAAAATTCATTTTTTCAAATTTTCAATATGTGGCAAAAGTTTATCATAATAGTCATTCTAAGTCAATATACATTTATAAAAAATATATGCTATTTGATAGATATATACTGGCACTAAATTTTGATGACTATTATAAATATAATTAAAGGTAGATGGAGAAATCCAAAGGATTTCGGTGCGCGAAGCAAGAGTAAATAAAAAAAGATATACCCTATTTAAGTATATCAATTTAACTATATTATAAAATTATTTTTCTATCAAAGATTTAATAGCCCTAGTAACAATAATCTTACCATATTTATAACTAATACCACCCTGCTGATATGCAATATAAGGATCTCTTAAAGGTCCATCACAAGATAATTCAATAGAACTTCCTTGCGTAAAACTACCAGATGCCATTACTATCTTATCTTCATATCCAGGCATATCAGATGGCATAATCATCGCATTAGAATCAATCTTAGAATTAGACTGTATTCCTCTAACATAATTAACTAGCTTATCTTCATCTCTAAATATAATATTCTGAACGATATCTACTCTCTCTTCATTATATTTAGGACTAACCTCATATCCTATTTTTTCAAATACATAAGCAGTATATATAGAAGTCTTAAGTGCATTAGACACTATCATAGGAGCAAAATAAAGTCCCTCTAATATATTTTTATTTTGTCCCATAGAAGGCCCTACTTCTGATCCTTGTCCTGGTACATTAAGTCTTTCAGCACATAATTCTACAAGGTCACTTCTACCAACAATATATCCCCCATTAGAAGCGATAGCTCCTCCTAGGTTTTTAATTAAAGAACCAGCACATATATCTACTCCTACCTCAGTAGGCTCTTTTTTACCTACTAACTCGCAGTAGCAGTTATCAACCATTATAATAGCATCTTTATTAACAATTCTAATTTCTTTTACTACTTTCTCAATCTTATCAATACAAATACTCTCTCTAGTACTATATCCTTTACTTCTTTGAATATATACCATCTTAATATCTTCATTAGATAATACTTCTCTTATCTTATCATAATCAAAGTCATTATCGACTAAATCAATTTGTTTATAACTAACTCCAAATGCTTTAAGTGATGACTTATTATCATTAAACCCAATAACACTATCCAAAGTATCATAAGGTTTACCAGATATAGATAACATTACATCTCCTGGTCTAAGAAGTCCAAACAAAGCCGTAGTAAGAGCATGAGTACCAGATATAAACTGACTTCTAACTAGTGAAGTTTCCGCTTTAAATACACTAGCATATACTTTCTCTATCTTATCTCTACCACTATCATTATATCCATATCCAGTAGCACTATTAAAATCAGTCTCACATATACTATTCTCTATAAAAGCATTAAGTACTTTCTCACTATTATATTCTTCTATTTCCTCTATTTTCTTAAACACTTCTTCTAAATCACTATTAGAATTCTTTATAATTTCATCTAACATTTTGCTCCACCATCCACTCTTATTATTGTATTATTAACATAACTAGCTTCATCACTAATTAAGAATTTAACAACATTTGCAATTTCCTCAGGACTCGCAAATCTACCTAGTAATATCTTCTCTTCTTCACATTCTATAAAAGCATCATCTAATTCAATATTCATCCTAGTATTAACCCATCCAGGACATACAGTATTAACTCTAACATAAGGAGCTAAATAATTAGCCATATTCTTACTTATAGATATTAAAGCAGCTTTACTAGCATCATAATCTAAACTTTCTGGATATATAGTATCTATTCCATTAGTAGAACTAATATTAACAATATTACCATATCTATTTTCTTTCATTTTAATACCTATCTTCTTCATCAAAAGAAAAGGCCCAATTGTATTAACTTCTAAAGTCTTAATAAAATTATCTTTAGTTTTATCCTCTACCAAAGTATCAATAGCAATACCCGCATTATTAACAAGTATATCTATATTACTATATCTACTATAAATATTCTCTAACATACTATCAATTTCTTCTTCACTAGACAAATCACATTTAACTATCATAACATTTCTATTATATAATTTATCTAATTCTTCTTTTAATTCAAATGCTTCGTTACTACTATTATTATAATGAATAATAACTTCATAATTACCCGCTAATTTTCTTACTATTTCTCTTCCAATACCAGAAGAAGAACCAGTTACTAATACCACTCTTTCCATCTATAATTCCTTCTTTCGTAGATATTATAACATCTTTTTCGTGTTTTTTAAACAAAATACTTGTCAAAATATAAAATATATGATATTATTGATATTGTCTTATGGCGGCTGTGGTGAAGTGGTTAACACGGTGGATTGTGGTTCCATTATACGTGGGTTCGATTCCCACCAGCCGTCCCATTGGGAAATCTGTTCGAACTATTTCGAACTAAATATATAAAGCAGTCTATAAAAAGATTGTTTTTTTCTTTTTCAGTTGGTATTTTGATATTTATGTCAAAATACCTAGGGGGTTAATTATTTTGGCAATCATACTTAATATAAATGCCCAGCAAAAAAACATTTTATTAACAATAACTGAGAAATTAAAATAATTGCATATTTTTATATATAATTGCATATTTTAATATTGAAAATATGCAATTGAAATGATATAATATGTAATTGAAAGG
>JAZTXT010000087.1:0-15549 GCA_045636525.1 Bacilli bacterium
TAAACAAATCATTTCATGATCGCTTTATAATTATTGATAACAACACATTATATCACTGCGGTGCTTCCTTCAAAGATTTAGGTAAGAAATGTTTTGCAATAAGTAAAATTGATAACATAGAAATGATAAAAGATATAAATAACAAACTATAACGAGGAGGTTTTAATGAACGAAATAACAATAAAAGAAAAAACAAATATAGAAAATATGATATACGAACTCAGAGGAAAACAGGTAATGCTTGACTCGGATTTGGCTAAACTTTATAGATGCACTAATGGAACAAAAGATATTAATAAAGCGGTAAATAGAAACATAGAAAGATTTCCAAAAGATTTTTATTTTCAATTAACCAAAGACGAATATGAAAGAATCTTGAAGTTCCAAAATGGAACTTCAAGTTATGAAATAACCCGAACACATGGTGGTGTAAGAAAATTACCATTTGCATTTACTGAACAAGGTGTAGCAATGTTAAGCTCAGTATTAAAAACAGAAATAGCATCACAAATAAGCATTAATATAATGAGAGCCTTTGTATCAATGAGAAAATATATATCAAATGATTTACTAACACTAAATAATCACAGTAATATGTTGATAGATCATGAAGAAAGAATAAAAGTTTTAGAAAATACTTTTTCTAAATTTGATACATTTAGTAATGAATTATTCTTTGAAGGACAAATATATGATGCACATTCGTTGCTATTGGATATATTTAATAAATCAAATAAAAGTATCGTAATAATAGATAATTATATATCAAAAGAACTATTAGATGTATTATCTAAAACTAATAAACAAGTAACAATACATACTAAAAATATTGATAATAATTTAATTAATAAATATCAAAGTCAGTATAATAATATAACAATAAAAATAAACAAATCATTTCATGATCGCTTTATAATTATTGATAACAACACATTATATCACTGCGGTGCTTCCTTCAAAGATTTAGGTAAGAAATGTTTTGCAATAAGTAAAATTGATAATATGGAAATGATACAAGATATACAAAACAAATTGTAAAATACAAATGTTCGTATTTAATTAAAATCTACTTTACATTCCAAAATATAATTGCTATAATTAAAAAGAAGATTAATAAGTATCAAAGGAAGGTGCAGTATGGATAAAAACTATATATCAGGACTATTATATAAAGAGATATTTAGAAATGAAATAAATGGCTATACAGTAGCACTATTTAAGATAAAAGATAAAAATATAGAATTTGATAACGATATCATAAATATAACAGGAATATTTCCAAAATTAAATGAAAAAAAAGAATACATACTATATGGAAATATGGTAACACATCCAAAGTATGGTCCCCAATTTGCGGTAGATTCTTTTGAAATAAAAATGCCTTCTAAAGAAGAAGAACTAATAACATTTTTATCTAGTGACTTATTTCCAATGGGAGAGAAAACCGCTGAAAAAATAGTTAATATGTTTCATGAGGATACTATAAATAAAATATTAGAAAACAAAGATTGTCTTCAGATGATTCCTAGATTAAATGAGAAGAAAATAGATAAAATATATAATGTATTAAAAGATTATCAAAATACTTCAAATATAGTTTTAGAATTAACTAAATTAGGTTTTGAAATGAAAGAGTCCTTAAGTTTTTTAAATAAATATGATAATAAAATATTAGATACAGTAAATACTAATGTATATGAACTAATAGATACAGATGAAATGCCATTTAAAAAAATAGATGAAATAGCTCTTGGTATGGGAATAGAAGAAGATGATGACAGGAGAGTAAAAGCTCTTATTATTCACATAATGAAACAACTATGCTTCAGTAGTGGCGATACATATTTATCACTTGAAGATATTGCATTTGAATTATCAAATATAGTAACAATTACTCCTGAAAAACTAGACTATCTATTAGTAAAATTAATAAAAGATAAAAAAATAATAATTGAAGATAAAAGATATTACTTAAAGAAATTTTATGATGCAGAAAAATATATAACAGAAAGATTATGTTTTTTAAATGACATGCCAGTCGTAGGTAATACAAGCATATCTAAATATTTAGATAACAGTAACATCACCTACGATGATATTCAAATAAAAGCAATAGATGCAGGAATAAATAACAATATAACAATTATAACAGGTGGTCCTGGTACAGGTAAAACAACAATAATAAAAGCGATAGTGAATATTTTGAAAGAAGCAAATAAATTAAAAGATACAGATATAGCACTATTGGCTCCAACAGGAAGGGCAGCAAAAAAAATGATGGAGAGTGCTGGAATTTCTGCATCCACTATTCACAAATATTTAGGTTGGGATAAAGATACAAATACATTTCAAACCGATGAATATTGTCCTAAAAGTGAAAAATACATAATCGTAGATGAAGTGAGTATGATAGATACATTACTAATGGAAGCACTATTAAAAGGAATAAAAAGAAATGCTCGTATTATTCTAGTAGGAGATTACTATCAATTACCAAGTGTAAGTGAAGGACAAGTATTAAAAGATTTAATAGATTCAGATTGTCTTCCAGTAATAAGATTAAACAGGATATATAGACAGACTGAAGGCTCTTACATATTAAACTTAGCATATGACATAAAAGAAAAAAATATAAGTGAAGACTTATTTATAAAAAAAGAAGATTATTTATTCCTAAATGGTGATAATGACAATACACTTAGTATAGTAAAAGAAGTAGTATCAAAAGCTATAAAAAAAGGATTAACAGATAGAGAAATTCAAGTACTTGCCCCAATGTATAAATCAGTAAATGGAATAGATAATTTAAACATCGTTCTTAGAGAGTTATTTAATCCACCTAGTGAAAACAAAAAAGAAATAAATTTAAAAGATGTAACATATAGAGAATATGATAAAGTACTACAACTTGTAAATGATCCAGATAACAATGTCTATAATGGAGATATAGGATATATAGAAGAAATAATAATATCAAAAGAAAAGAAAATAACTAATCAAATAAATATAAATTATGATGGCAATATCGTAGAATATACACCAGATAAGTTTATAAATTTCCGACATGGTTATGCTATAAGTATACATAAAGCACAAGGTAGCGAATTTAGTACTGTAGTAATGCCAATAACACCATCATTTAAAAGAATGTTATATAACAAACTAGTGTATACAGGAGTAACCCGTGCAAAAAAAAGCCTAATCCTAGTAGGAGATCCAAATTCATTTATATATGGAATAAATAATGATTATGTAGATGGAAGAAGAACTACGCTAAAAGATTTCATTGTAAATAAATACAATTACTAAGTATAAATAGAGCGCTTACGTAAATACTATTATTGGTATTGAAAATAATACCATCATATTTTGAGGGAGTGATATAAATGATGAAGTCAAAAACAGGTATGGCACTGCTCGGAATGGGTATTGGTGTTGGGAGCGCCGCACTATACCATAATTTAAAGAATGGTAACATCAAAAAGATGGTTCGTAAAATGAACTCAGCCAAAACAAAAGCCATAGATGACCTAGAAAATATGATGTAGAAGGAGATTAACTCTCTTTCTCTTTTTTTGTTTACATTATACTTATTTTGAGATATAATAAATATCAATACAAAAGGAGAATTATTTATGGTACATATAAAAAAAATAAATAAACAATTATATAATGAAAAGTATATTAACAAAGATTATGATAAATTAAACAAACTATGGAATGAATTAAAAGGTAATACAGAACTACTAGAAAAAGCCATAAAACGAAAAAAAGATAAATTTGATGAAGATATATTAGAATCTTTAATTATTTGTGAATGTATATTAATAACATATGATTCAGTAGATAAAAAAGTATATCAAAAACTTGTAAATATTATTTATTCAAATGAAAAAATAGCAAGAAAAGTATTAGATGGTGCCTCTAATGGAGGTTATTCTTTTTTGCTTTACACACTATTTAATCAAAATCTAAAATTAACTGAAAAGCAAAAATCCTTCGCAGTAGATGAAGCAATGAATAAAAAAGGAACAACTAGATATTTAAACTTAAGGGAAGACTATAAAAAAGAATTAAAAGCAAAAAATATCACCGACGATATTACAGGTGTTATAGATCTAGATGGTATGAAAACGCCAATGGGAGCACAATCATGGAATACCTATATATTTGATATGATGTATGGAATGAGCGATAAATTAGCACATGGAACTGGAAAATTTGATATAAGATATCATATACTAAGAAATTCAAATTGGACAAATGAAGAAAAGAAAAAATTAATAGATGAATTTTGGTATGATCCAAAAACTTTTGAAGAGTATTTAGAACAGTGGGAATGGGGTATAATAAATGATGCCCATTCTGAGGATATAATGTTAGAAGATTGGTTTTTATACGATTATACATATGATGATATACTAAAATTATCATCATATAATAAAGAAAAAGTAGATAATATTTGGGATGAAATAAATTTCTGCAGAACAATGAGAGAATTAAAAACACCAAGTTATTTAAAAGACAATGACGATCCAATATTAAAAAGAACAATTAATAAATAAAAAATAAGTATGGTGAGATAAATCACTATGCTTTTTAAGTATAAAAAAAGAAGTAATTATTTTACTTCCATAGTATTTACTTTTTTAGTTAATCTAGATTTTTCTCTATCAACTTTATTTTTATGTACTAAACCTTTTACCTTAGCGTTATCTAAAGATTTGATAGCTAATTTTAAACTCTTTTCAGCGTTTTCTTTGTTACCAGCAGCTACAGCCTTATCAGTGTTCTTAATAGCGTTCTTAACAGTAGACTTAAGTTGTTGATTAGCTAAAGTAACTTTGTTAATTTGTTTAATTTTTTTCTTTGCATTTTTAACGTTTGCCATAAAAATTCATCTCCTTCCCCAAAACTAACTATAATTTTATCAGAAAAATCTAAAAAAAGCAAATATTTTCCTTATTTTTTGCGAAAAATATTAATGGTGATATAAATGGGACATGAAATAGACCTAAAAAACTATGAAATAAGGACAGACTTAGTGTTAGAGACCATAGAAAATAATAATAGTAACATCGAAACAAAGACTAGTGAGCATGGAAAAATCAAAGTAACAAAAGTAATTGTAGATTCTGATAACAGTGCTCTTATAAATAAGAAAGAAGGAACCTATATAACTATAGAGTTTGAAGATGTAACAGACTCTGAAAATAGTAACAATGTTGAAAATGTATTTATATCAGCATTACAAGAATTATTAAAAGATATGAATATAAAAGAAGATGCGCCCGCATTAATAATAGGTCTAGGTAATGAGAAGAGTACTCCAGATAGTTTAGGTCCTAAAGTAATAGAAAATGTATTAGTAACAAGACATCTCTTTTTAATAGGAGAACAAACCTCTCAAGGTATCAGGTGCACCTCAGCATTAAATCCAGGGGTAATGGCTACTACCGGAATAGAGACAAGTGACTTAGTAAAAGCAGTAACTTCTGATATAAAACCATCCTTAGTAATAGTCGTAGATGCCCTAGCGGCCTCTTCAATATCCAGAATAAACAAAAGTATCCAAATAACAGATACTGGTATTCATCCTGGTAGTGGAGTAGGTAACAAACGTAAAGAAATAAGCATGGATACCCTAGGAGTCCCAACCATAGGAATAGGAGTCCCTACTGTCGTAGAATCTTCAACCATCGTATATGACACAATAAACTATCTATTTAAACATATATCATATATAAAAGAAAATCAAAACAAAAATAAATTAATCTTTACAAGAAATAATTACCTAGATAAAATAAAAGATAATACACTTTCTAGTGAAGAACAAAAAAACATTCTAGGACTAATCGGAGAACTATCAGACATAGAAAAGAAAAATCTAATAAATGAAGTATTAAACTCTATAAATTATAATTTTATAGTTACACCAAAAGAAGTAGATTTTCAAATAGATTGTCTAGCAAACCTTTTATCAAACGGTATAAACAAAACACTACATAGTCAAGAATGTGTCAAATAATGGAAAAAAACTTTAAAAATAAAAAATAATATTATATACTTATGTTAGAGAAAATATATCTCTTATATAAATAAGAAAGGAATTGATATAAATGAAAATAGCAATAAATGGTTTTGGAAGAATAGGAAGATTAGTATATAGAATAATGGAAAATGATCCGTTTTTCGATGTAGTAGCTATAAATGACTTATCAAGTAGTGAAGAATTAGCATATCTATTAAAATATGATAGTAATTTAAGAAATTATGATGAAGAAGTAACATATGACGAAGAAGGAATAGTAGTAGAAGGTAAAAAAGTAAAAGTATATGCCGAGAAAGACCCTAAATTACTACCTTGGAAAGAATTAGAAATAGACATAGTACTTGAGTGTACTGGAAGATTTACTAAAGAAGAAGATGCTAAAATGCACTTAGAAGCAGGAGCAAAAAAAGTATTAGTAAGTGCACCATGTAAAGGGAATGTAAAGACGGTTGTATATGGTGTAAATGAAGACATAATAGATTCTGAAGATACACTTTTATCAGCAGCTTCTTGTACAACTAACTGCCTAGCACCAGTATTAAAAGTATTAAATAATAGCTTTGGTATAGAAAAAGGATTTATGACAACAGTACATGCTTATACTAACGACCAAGTAACACTTGATGTTACACATAAGAAAGGTATTAAAGAAAGAAGAGGAAGAGCATGTGCTATAAATATAATACCAACTTCAACAGGAGCAGCTACTGCTATAGGTAAAGTATTACCTGAATTAGATGGTAAACTATCAGGAGGTGCTCTAAGAGTGCCAGTACCTGATGGATCATTAATAGATTTATCATTAGAATTAACGGAAAAAGTAACAGAAGATGAAATAAATAGTGCATTTATAAATGCATCTAGTGAAGTGTTAAAAGTAACTGCCGATCCAATAGTATCATCAGATGTAATAGGAACAAACTATGGAGCAGTAGTAGACTTAGCACTTACTAAAGTACTTGAAGTAGAAGGAAAACAAATTGTTAAAGTAGTAGCTTGGTATGATAACGAATTCGGTTATTCAAATCAAATGGTTAGAACAGCAAAAGCATTCTTAGAAAGGTAGTATCATATGGAAAATAATTGGTTTAAAAAACCGGGTAATTTAGATGATAATAAATTGAATATTAATGGTACATCATTTTTCAAACCAGCTAGTTCATTAGAAGAACCTATTAAAACTAAAGAAACATTTTTTAAGACAGCAGGAGACCTTGATACTTCAACTCAAAATAATTCTTTTAAGTTTCAAGAAAAAGAAGAAACTATACAAACACAAGAAGAAATTAGAGATTGGCTAAAAACTATAGTTAGTGGTGAGAAAAAAGCAAATTATGCATTAGGAGAAGGTTTTCAAATAACTGGAGCAGGTCAAAAATTTGTTAGTGTTGAAGAATTAAAAAATATGGTTAAAAATGGTGATAATATTATAAAAACAGAATACTTTGATAATATGAATATGGTAATGATAGAATTTGAAAGTTTTAAAGTACCTAGTAAAAGTAGATAATTAATTTTATCTTCTTTTTATTTATCCCTTCGAACTTGTAATTTCTCAGGGTTTTATGAAGCCTCAGGTCTTCATAAAAATACATTATTAATTATTTTTTGAGTAAGAAATTTGACAATTAAACAAATACATGCTATTATCTATTCATAAATCTTTGATGAGGACATGATTTTTATGTATATTCTTATAGAGAGTTATCGGTTGGTGAAAGATAATAGAATAAATTAAAAGTTTCTACCTTTGAGTGAAATAGAAAACTATTTTCGGTTAATAGCCGTTATCTAAATTAAGTAAAACAAGAGGATGGTACCGTGCATTTTGCACTCCTATAGACCATTCTCTTTTATTTTTTAAAGAGGGTGATAATAATGAAATATATTTATAGGTGGATGATAGAACGATCCTAGTATTTTAGTTTTTAAAGATTTAAAAAAATAGAAAGGATTGATAAAAATGATAGATATAAATAGAATTAGAAATAATAAAGAAGAAGTAGAAAAAGCATTATTAAAAAGAATGGATAATGTAAATTTAGATGAAGTTTTAACATGGGATATAGAAAAAAGAAAAATAGGAACATTAATGGATGAATATCGTGCTGAAAGAAGAAAAGTAAGCGATACCATTCCTATGTTAAAAAAAGAAGGAAAAGATACTACTGAAATAGTACAAGAAATGAAAAATATTGGAACTAAAATAGATGAACGAATGATTAAATATAATGAACTAGATAAGAAAATATTTGATTTTCTAGCAGCACTTCCAAATACACCAGATGAAGATGTACTATCAGGAGGAAAAGATAATAATGTTGTACTAAGAACATATTTAGATAAACCAAATTTTGATTTTGAAATAAAACCACATTATGAAATATTAAAAGATAAAAATATGGTTGATTATGAACGTGGAACAAAAATAGCCGGTGAAAAGAACTGGATATATAAAGGTATGGGTGCAAGACTTGAATGGGCATTAATAAACTACTTTATAGATACACATATAAATAATGGATTTGAGTTTATGATGCTTCCATATATGCTAAATTATGAATGTGGTTTTGGAGCAGGACAATTTCCTAAATTTACTGATGAAGTATATACTATAAATACTGATGATGGAAATAAGAAATTTTTACTACCAACAGCAGAAACAGCGCTAGTAAATGTTCATAGCAATGAAATTATGGATATTAATGATTTACCTAAAAAATATTTTGCATATACACAATGCTTTAGAGTAGAAGCAGGAAGTAGCCGTGAAGAAGAAAGAGGAACAATTAGAGGACATCAGTTTAATAAAGTAGAAATGGTACAGTATGTTACTGAAGATAAAACAGAAGAAGCTTTTGCTGAATTACTTAATATAGCAGAAGGAATAATGAAAAGTTTAGGACTTCATTATCAAGTTAATAAATTAGCTGCGGGTGATTGTGCTCAAGGTATGTGTAGAACATATGATATAGAAGTATGGATACCAAGTATGGGAATATATAAAGAAGTAAGTAGTGTATCTAATAGTAGAGATTATCAAGCAAGAAGAAATAATACAAAGTATAGAGATAAAGAAGGTAATATACATTATACTTGTACACTTAATGCAAGTGGACTAGCAACAAGTAGATTAGTTCCTGCTATTGTAGAGCAATATCAAAATGCAGATGGAAGTATTACTGTACCAGAAGTATTAAGACCATATCTAAATGGATTAGAAGCAATCAAATAAAAATAGAAAAATATGGGAAGTATTACCAAGTAGAATAAAATTAATAAATTCAAAAAGAAAAATAAGAAAATAAATTAATTATGAAATATCTAAGATAAATATTTTAAGTGCATGTAAACCTAAATGTTTATCTTTTCCTTTGACCAAAAACACCTTGACAACACCACCATTCTAAGTTACAATTAAAATGTATAGTTTAAATTAATTAAAATGATAAAGTTAAATAATTTTTTCTATAAATATATAATTAAAGAATGGAGGTGTTTGTATGAACAGCGCAGGTTTCTCCATTTTACTATTTGTTCTTGGATTAATCTTAGGATTAGGATCTATAATATTAATAAACTTTTTAAAGAAGAAAAATGATGAGAAGAAAGCAGATACAATAATAGATAAAGCAAGAAAAGATGCTGAAAAAATAAAAAGAGATTCATTATTTGAAACAAAAGAAGAAATCCATAAATTAAAGATGGAAGCAGATAAAGAAGTAAAAGAAAGAAAAGCAGAAGCAAAAGAAGCAGAAGATAGATTACTACAAAGAGAAAATAATATCGATCGTAGAGACTTAGCACTTCAAAATAGAGAAGCAGCTCTAGAAGAGAGAGAAAATAATTTATTAGAAAAACAAGAAAAAATTCAAGAAGCAAAAGAAGAAATGGAAGAATTAAAAAGAAAAGAGCTTGAAGAATTAGAAAAAATAAGTAAATATACAAAAGAACAAGCTCGCGATGCTGTTATGAAAATAGTTGAAGAAAAAATGTCTAAAGAAATAGCGGCATACATCAAAGAAAGAGAAGCAGAAGCTAAACTTGAAGTTGATGAAAAAAGTAAAGAAATACTTGTTAGTGCTATGCAAAAATATTCAGCAGACATAACAAGTGAACAAACAGTTACCGTAATTACTCTTCCAAATGATGAAATGAAAGGAAGATTAATAGGTAGAGAGGGTAGAAATATTAGGACAATAGAATCAGTAACAGGAGTAGATCTAATAATAGATGATACACCTGAAGCTATTGTGATATCAAGTTTTGACCCGTTAAGAAGAGAAATGGCAAGATTAACTCTTGAAACACTAATAAAAGATGGAAGAATCCATCCAGCTAGAATCGAAGAGTTATATGCTAAAGTATGTAGTGATGTAAAAACAGCTATTAAAGAGTATGGTAAGAATGCTCTATACGAATTAGGACTATCTAAGATGGACCCTGAATTGGTTGAAATAGTAGGTAAATTACACTTTAGAAGTAGTTATGGACAAAATGCTCTAAAACACTCAATGGAAGTTGCTAACTTAGCAGGCTTACTAGCGGGTGAATTGGGAGAAAATGTTGCACTAGCTAAAAGAGCAGGACTTTTACATGATATTGGAAAAGCAATCGATTTTGAAATGGAAGGAAGCCACGTAAAAATAGGAGCGGACCTTGCTAAAAAATATGATGAAGATAAAGTGGTAATAAATGCTATTGAGTCTCATCATGGAGATTCTAATCCTACAAGTATCATTGCATCAATCGTAGGAATCGCTGATGCTGTATCAGCATCTCGTCCAGGAGCAAGAAATGATTCATCTGAAAACTATGTGCAAAGATTAGAACAACTTGAAGAAATAGGAAATACTATGGATGGAGTAGATAAAGCATATGCTGTACAAGCTGGCCGTGAACTTAGAGTAATGGTAAAACCAGAAGAAGTAGATGATTTAACAGCTCATCAAATAGCAAGAGAAATAAAAGAAAAAATTGAAAGTGAATTAAAATATCCTGGAACAATTAAAGTTACAGTAATAAGAGAAACTAGAGCTCAAGAAGAAGCAAAATAGTTTCTTTTTATTTACTTTTAATTCTAAAAATGATATACTTTAAAAGTAAGGAAGTAGAAGTATATGGACAAAATAATAATTAATTGCAAAGAGGATAAAAAATTTGAACAAGATAGAAAGGTAGTACATTCATGTTATAGTGAAGTAGAACTACAGAAAGAAAATGTATTTTATGTAGAATCATCAGTATACGATGATTTTACAATAGGACAGTACTACACAATATGTCCAAACTGTGGATATATAATACTATTAGATGAAAAAAAATTACCTGAAGAAGTAAAGCAAACAGCGAGATTGTTAAAAGAGGAAGATCCGTTATTATATAGGAAGAATAACCTAAAATCAGAATTAATATACTTAGAGAGTGTTACTCCAAAAGTAAAAGCAAGAACTAGAATAAATTGGTAAAAAATAACAAAGGAGGTTTTGACATGGGATTATTTAGTAAAATAAAAAATATTTTTAGTAAAGAAAAAGAAGCTGAAAAATATGAAGAAGC
Source organism: Bacilli bacterium (assembly GCA_045636525.1). GTDB lineage: Bacteria > Bacillota_I > Bacilli_A > RF39 > UBA660 > CAG-302. The sequence continues at coordinate 11,612 of JAZTXT010000087.1, forward strand.
TTTAACAAAAACAAGAAAAGAATTTACAACAGAGATAAGTTCTTTATCAAAGAAATATAGAAATATAGATGATAACTATTTTGAAGAACTTGAAGACATTCTAATAATGGCGGATATCGGAGTAGATACTGTTATGAAGTTTGTTGATAAATTAAAGAGAAGATGTAAAGAAGAAAATATAAAAGATTCTGATACATTAAAAGAGATAATAGTAGATGAACTACTTATAATGTATTTAGATAATAGCGTGTTAAATACTAAGATAACATTCTCTGAAAGTGGTCCAACAGTACTACTATTCGTAGGAGTAAATGGAGTAGGTAAAACAACAAGTATAGGTAAGATTGCTAAGAAACTACAAAGAGAAGGAAAAAAAGTACTACTAGTAGCAGGAGACACATTCCGAGCAGGAGCTATAGAGCAAATAGAAGAGTGGGGAACTCGTATTGGAGTGCCAGTTGTAGCAACAACATCAAAAGACCCTTCAGCGGCAGTCTATGATGGGATAGATAGAGCATTAAAAGAAGAATTTGATGTAGTACTTGTGGATACCGCAGGTCGTCTTCAAAATAAAGTAAACCTAATGAATGAACTAGGAAAAATAAATAATACAATAAAGAAATTAATACCTGATGCACCACATGAAACAATGCTAGTAATAGATGCAACTACAGGACAAAATGGAATAACTCAAGCTAAAGCATTCAAAGAAGTAACTAATATAACTGGTATAGTTCTAACAAAATTAGATGGAACTGCTAAAGGTGGAATAGTACTTGCTATCAAAGAAGAGACAGGAGTACCAGTAAAATTCGTAGGACTAGGAGAACGAGAAGAAGATCTAGAAACGTTTGATATAGAAAAATATATTTATGGACTATTCAAAGATTTATAAAAGAATAAAAGAAAAAATTGAAAGGGTGAATATTTATGGCAAATAAAAAAACTACTGTAAAAAACAAACCAAAGAAAGAAGAAAAATACAAAGTAATAGATGCAGAAAAATTTAAGAAAATAGAATTTCTAATCTCACTAGGAGTCGGTCTAGTATTTCTAGTGTTACTATTTTTAACAATAAGTAATGAAATCTATATGCCTGCTACATTAATAGCATTCGCATTATTTCTATTTTGTATTTGTTATTACTACATGGAAGATGAATCAAAGAAAAAACTAGTATATGTCCTATTTGCACTAGGCGTACTAACAATCATCGTTGAAGTAGTATATACATTAGTAAAGGTATTATAATGGAAGAAAGAGATAAACTAATAATACTATACGATTTCTATAGTGATTTGTTTTCAGATAAACAAAAAGAGTACTTCGAAGACTACTATTTCAGTAATCTATCACTTGGAGAAATCGCAGAAAATACAGGACTAAGTAGAAATGCCATACATAAAAACATCAAAACAGTTGAAGATAAGCTTAACTTTTATGAAGAAAAACTAGAATTATATAAAAAAAGGTTAGAATTAGAAGAAATAATAAATGAAATAGAGAGTATTAACATCAAAGATAAATTACAAAATCTTTATTAGAGGTAAATTATGACAAGTAGAAAATATAAAATGTATTATGATTATAATAAAAGAACTCGTGGTGGATTCTTAGATGTGATGTTATTATCAGGAATTATGATTGCATCAGCCACCTTAATAATACTTGCCCTAAATGGAGGTAAATAATGGATAGTATATTAGAAAGATTTTCAGATAACTTAACAGATGTAACCTATATAACAAATCCAGCGGTAGCTCGTGATGAAGAAATAAAAAAATTAATATTAGTACTATTAACACCGGAAAAGTCAGCAGTACTAGTAGGTAAACCTGGTATAGGTAAAACAGCAATAGTGGAAGGGTTAGCTTACAGAATACAAAAAGGGGATGTTCCGGATGCATTAGAAGGTTACACTATATATAGAGTAAATACATCAGCTCTTATTAATACTAATGGAGAAGAAAATAGGGTTCTAATGCTAGTAGAAGAACTAAAACAAAAAGAGAAAGTAATTCTATTTATAGATGAAATACATACGTTAATAGGAAATGATGCGCAAGGTGCATTAGACCTAGCTAATATGTTTAAAGAAGGACTAAGTAGAGGTTCTATTAAAATGATCGGAGCTACTACTACATATGAATATGAAAGATATATCATGAGAGATAAAGCCTTCTTAAGAAGGTTTGAAAAAGTAGATGTATCAGAGCCTACTGAAGAAATGACAGTACAAATACTTATGCAAACATTACCTAAATTAGAAAAACAAACAGGAGTAGTTCTTCCATATACAGACTTTATCAATGAAAAGATAATGAAATTTATAGTAAATATGACTACTGAATTTAAAAGAGTATATGAAATATCATCTAGATACCCAGATATTGCATTAGTAATATTAAGACAATGTTTTTCTAATGCTATATATCAAGATAGAAAGACAATTAATTTCAAAAATATCTATGATGCAGTAAAAACAACAAAAGCAGTATATCCTGATGTAATAGCAAAAGAATTAGTAGCATTTAAAGAAATATTTGATGATGAATTAACACTAGAAGGAACAGTATTAGATTAATACTGTTTTTTATATTCCCTTCGAGCCTAAGGTCTCTCTGGGATTTTTGAAGCCTAGGGTCTTCAAAAATAACTTTATTATTATTTGTTGACATTTAATTTATTATTATTTGTTGACATTTAATATAGTTATATATATAATAGTAGTCGCTAAAGACAAAGGAGGATATAATGTCAAAGTATTATATGGTTATTTTAGATTTGGAATCGTTTTGTATTGTTTGCAAAAAAGTTCCATTTACTAAAAATTTATACAGAGAAATTATCACTGATAAAATAATTTATCCCAAAACTGACAAAACAGGTGATAAATTAACATATGGATATCTACCAAATGGACAGCCACGTTGCTATCAAATAACTAATAGTGAAGCAAAAGAATGGTTATGTAGATTAAATTCAGAAGATTATATATATGATTTAGAAAGATTTGAATACATAAGGAGAACTGGTCATAAATTTGAAATAGATGAAAAGAAAGTATATAAAAAAATGGAACAACAAGCAGAGAAAACTATAAAAAAAACATTATGGAAAAAAAGAAAAATATAGACTTTAAAAAAAGTAAATCACGTATTTGCTTTTTTTGTTATTTTCTGATATAATTATTAAAGTCTTTTACTTGGAAAGAAAGGAGAAATAAAATTGAGTAAAATAAAGATGTTTTCACTAGGTGGACTAGATGAAAACGGAAAGAATATGTTTGTTATCGAAATAGATAAAAATATTTTTGTATTCGAAGCGGGACTTAAATATGCTGATGAAATGACATTAGGTATAGATTATATAATCCCAAATGTAAATTATTTAAAAGAAAATAAAAAAAGAATAAAGGGAATCTTTTTAACACATGGTCATGATGAAAATATCGGAGCACTTCCAGATATAATCGAGGATTTAGGATATCCGGTAGTATATGGTTCTAAATATACATTAGATGATTTAAGAGAAGAATTTAATAACTATAAATTAAGTACAAAGAATTTTAAAGAACTAAAAGCGCATGTTCCAGTAGAAATCGCGGGAGTAAAAATATTTCCAGTAAATTTATCACATTCACTTCCAGATAATTTTGGTTATGCAATATATACGAAGGATGGAGTAATCTTCTATGCAGCAGACTTTGTAATAGATCCGTTAATGAAAGGACCATATAAAACAGATATAGGAAAACTAGCATATATTGGTAAACAAAATGTATTATGTTTACTAACAGAATCAATGTATTCAGATATTCAGGGATTTACAGCCCCTAAACATCGTATATCAGGACTAATAAAAGAAACATTAAATAGTACTGATAATCGTATTATATTTAATATATTAGATTCACATTTATATCGTATTCAAGAGTT